>SKLO01000656.1 GCA_007123195.1 Verrucomicrobiales bacterium
CCGAGGCACGCTCGATCCTGGTGCGGACCGATGTCGCCCGCCTGCAGCCCGGTCACCGCGCGGTGGCGGCCTGGATCCTCAGCGTCGCCGGCGAGGAAAGCGAGGCCTTCCACCTCGCCCGCCGGGTCGATGAACTGCTGCTGCTCAACGAGGAAGCCGAACTATGGACCCGGGTGCAGTGACGGTCGCTGCGGCCGCCGAGACGGGGAGGTGGGGTGTTGGGAGCTAAAAGGGTGCCCATCACGACCGCCGTCCACGGCACTCTCGAATCCCCGGAAGGATATAGCAGGCCTCAACTCAGGCCACCGTTGGTCTGCTTGGCGAGGGGTCGTCGCCCCCAATCCGCGGCTTCCAGACGGTCCAGCCCGCGCCCCCATTAAAAATCACCCAGCCGGATGCCTTGCCCACCACCTCCCAACCATTCCCGGATCGCCGCCGCCTCACGCCCTCCCGGCAGGTAGGTCTCGTAGGCGGACGCCAGCATCCACAACGAGTTCCACAGCCGGGGATCGTCCTCGGGCGGTGAGAGAGGCAGCTTGAACAGCGGCAACACCCCGCCGGCATAGCGTGCCAGCAGCGCCTCGTTGGCGTCGCGCGTCGGTAGATGCATGTTGCGCGCAGCACGATACGCCAGAATCGGCCGGTCATCGGTGTGCCGCTCCCGAATGCCCTGGGTCATCGCCGCCACGTCTCCAGTGGTCAGCCTGATCCGGGACAGCAGGTCGTGGACATCGTAAACACTCACCGGCCGCTCGCGCAGGTCATTCGCAATCGCCTCATCCTCCATTCTGCGAGCGATCGCATCGGTATCCAGATGAAAAGAACGACCCGATCCCAACAGTAACAAGTCAGCCCCGACGATCGTGCTGGCCACCAGCACTTCAGGGAAAGCATCTTGAAATCCGCTCACCAGAATCTGGATGTCGTGCGGTGTGAGCCCGTAGAGAGGCACCCACTGGGCGAAAATCCCCCCCTCCTTCAGGGCTCCTGAAGCGCGCCGGAAATAGTCCGTGGTGAAAAGGTTGGAGGAACCGGAGGTCCACACGCTGGACGGCTCGGAGATTACCACATCGTAGGCCCGCCGCCGGTTGAGGAGGTGCAGCCGGCCGTCGCTGACTGCAATCTCGACGTTGTCGAGATCGTGGACCCGGTGGTTGACATGGGAGAACCATCGCGCCGCCTCAACCATGTGACGCTCGATTTCCACCACCCGCACCCTCACTCCCGGATGCAGGGCCGCGGAGCCGGCCGTGCAGCCCGTCCCCATGCCAATGACACAAACGTCTTGCGGCCCGGGGTGCAGCAACATCGGCAGGTGCGCCGATAGCCTCTGGGTCGGCAGGTCGCCGAAGTCGGAGCCGTCGGGCTTGCCATCGATGATCAGCAAACGATTGCCTGTGGTGCCGTCTGCTTCAACGTCTTCAGTCACCGTGACGGTCGCGACCAATCCGTCACCGTAATACAGCAATTTCGCCATGGAATCGAAAGACCCGGGGCGAATCCCGCTGCCGTCCGAATCAATGGTGACATGCCTTGGCATGTTGACCTGAGGGCCACTGGTTGCCAGCAAAGGTGGCAACGACGGCGTCAACACCACCGCACCCGCAGCGATCATGACGATGAGCACAAGATTGATCCGTTGAACTTTTGCCGACTGCCCGTGCCAGTCAACCATGGCCGCGGCCGCCAGCATCATCCCCGCCGCTGCCAGCAAGCCGTTGCGCAATCCCAACAGCGGTAGCAGCACGAAGCCGCCAGCAAGGCTGCCTAAAATGCACCCGATGGTGTTGATGGCGTACAGGCGCCCGACCTCGCCGCTGAGGGCGCGGCCGGGACTCCGCATCGCCGCAAGCACCGTCGGAAAGATGCCGCCCATCAGGAAGGTGGCGGGCAGCAGCAGCGCCGACGCCACTGACAGCTGCAGCAGCAACGCCCGAGTCCCGTCTGCGCCAACTCCAAGGCGAAGGTAATTCTGGACCACCATCTGGGGCAGGAACGGCAGGATCGCACTGCTGGCCACGATCGCCACCGCGGAGGCCAGCAACAGAACCCAAAGAAGACGCCCCGCGCGGTGGGGGCGCCAGGCCAGCCAATGGTTGACCGCGGCCGCCCCCAATCCCAGACCGGCCAGAAACGTCGCCAGCACCATGCTGAAGCTGTAAACTGAGGCCCCCAACATCATCGACGCCACCCGGGTCCAAAGCACCTGGCAAGCCAGGGCCGCGGCTCCCGCGAGCGCGACGACCATGGAGGGCGTGAAGGTTGAACGCTTTCCGCCGAGCTTGACCACCGGTTTCGCATTCGGCGTCATGCCCAGGTCCAGCCCTCGGGACATTGCGGACTTGACGTTACTCTGGCCACCAAGCCAGACACAGGTCAAGCCGATGCCGAGATTGATGCCCGCCGCCAGCAACACCGACCCCTTCATGCCGAGGGTAGGCAACAGCAGCAGACCCGCAATCAGCGCCCCGGCCATGGCACCCATGGTGTTGACCGCGTAAAGGGTGCCAACACGGTGGACCGGCAAATCGCCGCAGCTTTTCTCGACCCAAGCCGCCAGCAACGGCAAGGTGGCCCCCATCAGGATGGTCGGCGGCAGGATCAGGAGCGCAGCCGCCACCAACCGCACAACCGCCAGCCAGGCGAAGCTTTCGCTCATTCCGATCGCCCCCGCTGACAACCCACGTAGCGCGAAATCGAACCACCAAGGCGACATCGCTGCGTAGGAGGCCAGGCCGGTCTCCACCCAGCCGTAGCGTGTCAGTGGACGCCCGCTGCGTAGCCCCAACCGCCCGCCCCAGACGGCCCCCCAGGCCAATCCACCCATGAACACAGCCACCACGGACGACACAGCCAAAGCGGTCGACCCAAACTCCAATGCGAACATCCGCACCCAGGCTACTTGGTAAACGAGGGCGCAGGCACCTGAACCAGTGAACAGGCCAGCGATGAGCAGCCGCGTCAGCTTGCTGCGGTTGCCCGCGATCTCGGCTTCGGCGCTCATTCAGCCGGATCGTCTGTCGCCACCGCCACACAGGCAAGCGTTTTTTGGATCCAGCCGCGTCCGCCGGCAGCCATAAGGCCGGATCCTGCTACCCTAGAAAAGCAATGGCCGGCTATTGCTCCTGAGGCTCCTCCAAGCATGAACTCCCCGGGAATCGTGTTCCAGATCTCTAATTTCCACCTTGCTGATTGGGATTTTTACGGTAATATCCTAAGGTATTCCCTTAGTAAGCCTCCCTATTATACGATGTTCCAACGAACACAACTAAGCAGATGAGTTTCAAGACAGCATCCCATAATCAGTCAGCTCATTGCTCCAATGTCTAACGAATCTTCCCGTATGCCCCATTGTCTCATAAATTCTCAAGTGTTCCCGCGCCTGCTCTTGCTGACAGGGTTGGTTCTACTCACGGTCGCCCCCCCTTCGTTCCTTCATGAAGCCCAGGGCAAGAGTTCCGTGTTCGGCTTCGGCACGTCAACCAGCACGCAGGCGGAGCGCCGGAGACCCGATGGCGTTGAGTTCCTTTATCAGGGCACCTTCAGCAGTCCCAGCGGCAACGTCCAGCTGCGCATGCAGGGCCTCAGCTCCCTGGACAATTCCCTTTGGTGGACCTCCTCAAGCAATACCAGCCCCTGGACCAACGCAGTCCATTCTGGTCAGACCGCCAATTTCCCGGCCTTCCAAGTCAATGATCCCATTCCCGCCGGGGGCGCCTTCTACTTCGGGCACTCCTACCAGAGGGCCAACCACGCCACCCGCAACGACTTCCGCGAGGTCAGCAACACCCTGCCGGCCGGCTCCATGATCTACATCGGCTACAGCAATTTCGGCTCCCCCAGCGGCCTGACCCAAGCCTACGTCAACTCCACAAACAATGTGACGTTCCAGTCTGCCGGCGTCGCGCCACCCATGTTCGCCAGCCAGTTCGGCGGGGTGCCCGGCGCTTACTCGTGGCTTCAATATCGCTCAATCAATGCCGGCACCAACACGGTGGTTCGCATCCACGCGGACAACACCACGCCTACCTTGTCGGTTACCGAAGTCGTCTACGTGGTGGTATTGCCGGACGGAGTCGCCAAACCCGTGGCTGGAGTGGCTGACAACCAGCGCCTTACGTGGACCTGGACGGTGGACGCCGGGAGATCCGGTAATTTTTCCACCGAGCTCGGAGGTCTGAATGCCAACTACGGCAACCTGCTCGTGCCGGAGCCGTCGCGGACAATGCTTCTGGCGCTGGCACTTTGGGCGGTGGTGATGAGACGTTCCCGGCGCAGCCGATGAGCGACGAACGGGCCGGCCGATAACGCATTCGACTGCCTTCGCGGGACACATCCTCCATGGCCAGAAGCTAAGTCCAGCAGGCCCGATTTTCGTTGCCTGCGCGCCATTTTGAACGGCCAGACGGGGATTGCGTTGCGGCAGTTTGCTGGGAGCGGGCAACGTTCACCCCGCACCAGCCACCAGTTTATAAGTCATGGGATGGTTCCAACCAAGCAACCTCGCCGAGGAGCAGGATCCAGGGTGGCAGCGGAAACGCAGGCTCCGTATGGCCGGCCTTGGAATCCTCGGCCTCGCCTTGTCCACCACCGTGGTTCTGTGGCTGTCGTCCGGGCAGCGTGAACGGCAGCAGCGGGAGGCCGAGGCCCGCGACCTGATCGAGGCCCGCCAAGCGGAATCACCGCCCGATGAGACGCAGACCAGGATACCGGATCGCAGCCGTGACCCCAGGGTTATTCAGATGGCGCGCGACAGCATCGCCCGAGCCGATCCCTGGGCGCTTGAATGGGTCGCCGCATGGGAGCGCCGCGCGGCCGACTCGGCGGATGCCCTCGACTGCCTCCGGGTGGTCGAACTGCTGTGGATGAGTGGCGATCAGGTACATGCCCGTTACTGGCACCGGCAGCTGCGACGCGCGCTCGCCAACCCGGAAGCCGATTTCGACGAACTGCCCGCCAACCATGCTGACCGCGTCAAAGTCGTGCATGCGCTGACGCAGGGACGCCTCGAAAGTGCGCTCGGGCATTTGCTTCAACGGGCGGAGGAACGCCCCCTGAGCGATGAGGAGTTGCTGATGGAGATGGTGGTCCGCCGGGATATGGCGGACGGCGTGCTGTGGGCTGGCTGGGTGGAGCGTGCCATCGAACTGGCAGATCAGCCCGGCCGGGGGGGAGCCCTGGCGAGAATGCAGTTGCTGCACCTGATCGAGACCGGCACCGCAGCCAAGCTGCCAGAGCGGCTGATCTCCATCATCCCCGCGGGATCTCCGGCACACCCCGACGCATCGGAGGCGGGCGATTTCGAGCCGACCGCGGATGAGGCCGATGACGAACAAACTCAGGATCGGACTGCCGGTCATGGCGTCGATGCCGAGCCGGAGGTCGCCCGGGCGCTGGCCATGTGGCTGCGGGATCTGTGGCGGACCCGCTTCAACGACAACCCGGAGACCGAATTCGCCGCCCTGTCGATGGACTGGCGACTGGGAAGGTCCGACGCCGAGCGTGGCGAGATCATCGGACAAATGATTACATTGTCCCTTTCGCTGCACCCCGTGCAGCGGGTTCACGCCGCCGAATGGATGGCTCGCCACGGAGCCTGGGAGGGCGTTCGTCGCTTGCTCGACCGGGACCTGGGGTCCCCGGTGTCGCCGCGTGTATTGGATCTTTATGGAACCGCCATGGGCCAGACCGAGGCCGGCGAGG
>SKLO01000117.1 GCA_007123195.1 Verrucomicrobiales bacterium
GCGGCTCCGCCCAGTTGCAGGAACCGGCGGCGGGAAAAGGACGAGAACGGATGGGGAATCGACTTCATGAGATCTGTGAAGATTGAATGGGCAAGCGCCCGGCGTTTGGCTTCAATCGGACCGGCGCACACGCTCCCGCCAGCGCCATCACAGCACCAGTCGAAGCAACGACCATCGGAAACGATAAGGAATTGGCAAATGTTTCACAAGGCGTTTTTGCCATCGCCCGCAGATTTCGTGGGGCGGGCGGCGCCACCCCAAACGCGTCCAGTTGCTCGTGATTCCACACCCCGTGCAGCGCGGGAGTGGTGCGGAAGGGACGGAAAGCCCATCCCGCGGACGGCGCACCCGAATGGCGCCCTTCAGGGCTCTGGGGGCTTTGGGGGTGGCGCTTCCCAGGGCTGCGCTGCGTTCCGCCCCGGGAGCGCATCCTTCAGAAGTGCCCAGACATATCGATTCCAGCGTCGAAGTGTCGAACACTAAAAGGTGCGGCGAAGCCGCAACCCCCTTCATTGCTCCGCCCTTGATTCCATGAACCGGCGTCGAAGTTCCTCCTGCGCCTTATCCATTGGCAGGGGGTGAGGCGCTCCTTCACGTATGGCTTCAGAAAACCTGGTCCAGGCCAAACCGCCAAGCCAAAACCGCGGACGCTTCTGCACAAGTGGTTCACCACTGACCCGCTGGCTCACCGACCGGCTGGCAGGCATCTTGACAGGATGCTCGAGATGTTGGGGGGGTGGTGATCCGGGTGGCATGCATCCCGCATGCGGAGGGGAGGTGCTGCGCACCGCTGGGCAGGGCGCTTTGCCAATGCCGCCTTGGGCCCCCGCCCCGCGTCACTTCCAGTGTCGTTCTCGGCCGCTCGCTCAGCCGGCCCCCAGCTTGGCCAGCGTCACCTCGATGTTGCGCTGGATCAAATCGCTCATGTCGGCACAGTCGCCAAACGCCGGGTCCTCGTGAAATTCAGCCAGCTCGGTCCGCAGTTGCTCGACGTGCTCGTCTGGTGCACATCGATCGTGCTTGAGGCAGCGCATCAGGTGGTTGAACCGCGGTCGCGAGGCATGCAGGCGACGCTGGATCAGGCTGCGCTCCTCCTGCTGATACTGCTGCATGGCCGGGTAGTTCAGCAACCGCGTGCACAGCTGCACCACCGGGGCATTCTCCTTGAAGAATTGCGGCAGATAGATCTTCTTGCCGCCTTCATACGACTGCTGGTCGAAGTCGATCGCGCGCACCCGGTATTGGATGTCCTCGAAGTCGGGCGTGATGTCGATCACGTAGTTGTAGGAGCGCATGTCGCCCAGCAGCCGGGTGAAACAGCGCTCGTTGAACTTCACGAACTCCTTTGCCAGCCGCACCAGATTGGTTTCGGGTCGCTCAAAGTGGGCGCCAATGAAAACGTCGCCGGGAATGCCGACGATGTGTTCCTCGATCAGGGTGCCATCGTGCAGCAGGTAGTTGATGCGGTTGGGCGACAGCATGTGCTCCAGCTCCAGCCCGTAGACCCGCGAGGCATCGGCGACCTTGATGTGGAAGTGGTCGTAGTTGTCGTTGAACCGGTTCACCACGCGGATGCGGAACGGCCGTGAATTGCCGAACTGGCAGTAGTCGACCCGCTCGATGTCGAGGTGGTGCACCACCTTGGCGGTGCCGCCCTTGAGCAGGGCGTAAATGCCGGTCAACGCCCGGTGCAGGTCGGTCCGGTCAACCGGATCGTAGACCGCGGTCTTCCACAGGGTGTCGGTGCCGTCGCGGTCGAACAACGGATACAGGTCGCGGAAGCCTCGCAGCTGTTCATACAACAGCGGCAGCCGCTGCAGCCGCCGGTGATCCTGCAGGTAGGCCTCAAGCTCCGGCCCGACCGGGTAGAAGGGCTTGCGCCTGGAGATGGTGGCCGGAGTCTGTGGCATGGGTTCGTGAGCAGGCGGCGACGCCGCATCCGGCCTCACGGCTCGGCCGGGGTCACCACCAGATTGAACGGGATCGGCGCCGCCTGTGTGGCTGCCTGACGCCGCTGTTCCGCCGCGGTGGCGCGGGCCTCGTCGATCGGGGGCACATCCCGGGCCTTGTTCACGTGGGTATGACCGGCCGCCTCGCGCGCCGCCGGCGACAGCGCCTGGTGCATCTGCCAGAGGGTCTCGAACACCGCCACCCGGCGCTGGTTCACCGGTAGCCCGGGCGCCAAATCCAGCGCCGCGCGCTGGCGCACCACCGGCACCGTGGCGGACACCGGCTCCTGACCCTCGCGGGTCTCGGTCAGCGTCACCGCGGCGAGATCCTGCAGACCCTCCGGCAGCATCAACTCGGGTCCGCTGGAAAACGGGCTCAGATCCCAGTAGGTCGGCCACGGGTGAAACGGGGGCAGCGTGCGCGGCGACGACGCGAACGCCAACTGCATGGTCCGACCGTCCACCGCCGGCGGCACGGCCAGCGCCGGCATCTCCGGCAGCGGCACGTCGAGCGCGTCGAGGATGCTCAGGGCCATGACCAGATGCCCGTCCGGCCCCGGGTGCACGCCGTCGCCGAACTTGAAATCGGCGTCGTCCTCGCGCGCGATCTCGATGAAACGCACCAGCGGCTCGTAGAGATCGACGGTGGCAAACACGCCCTCATGCTGGCTGAGAATCCACCAGCCGAGTTCCTGCAGCACCTCGCTGTAGCCGCGGTAGGGCTTCTGGTAGCCGAACTCGGCTGCGTCCGCCGGCTGCAGGTCCCCCGGCGAGGACGCCGCGTCAAACGGCGGCGGGGTCATCAACACCACCAGCGACCCCGCTTCGTTGAGCTTCTCCACCAGTTGCCGGATGCCGCTGCGGTAGGCCTCGAACCGCTCCTC
The DNA here is from genome assembly GCA_007123195.1 of Verrucomicrobiales bacterium. GTDB lineage: Bacteria > Verrucomicrobiota > Verrucomicrobiia > Verrucomicrobiales > SKLO01 > SKLO01. The sequence continues at coordinate 2,834 of SKLO01000117.1, forward strand.
ATCGCGCGGGTGGTAGATCGCGTCGTTCATGCCGTAGCAGACAAAGGTGATCTGCGGTTGGAAATGCTCCAGCACTGAGTCCACCCGGTCGAGCACATGCGGCCGGGGAAACGGGTGGCTGTCCTCGCTGAGCCCGCTGGCGGTCTCGCTGCTGAGACCGAGGTTGAGCCACTCCACCCCGGCCACGGCCTCGGGTTCGAGCAGCATCAGCGCGGTGTGCAGGTAGGCGATGTAGCGGCCGTTCTGGGTGATGCTGTCGCCCAGGAACAGCACCCGCTCGGCCCCGCCCAGCAACGGATGTGGCCCGGCCTCCGCCTCCACCTCCCCGGAGACCTCGTCCACGGCCCGCAACTGAAAGCACAACAGGCTGATGATGAGGGGAATAAGGGCGATCTCGCGGATCCTGAACAATCTCGGGCGAAGGGTCGTTTTCATGCTGGTCGGGGGCAATGGTGAAGTTTTTGACAAGAATCGTGATGCGCCGGCCGGTTTCTGCGGTTTTTTCTTGTCACTCGTCGGTGACTATGGCACAACGCCACTCTCCATGGCAGAACGGATCGTTCCAACCCTGATTTTTCTTGCATCGGCACCCTTGCTGGCGGTCACCGCAGCGGTGTCGGCGGAGGAATTGCCGCCGCTGCCGGTGCACGGGCTGGATTTGGACCTGTCCATCCCGGAACCGCCGCAGGATCTCAGCCTCTATGAGCATCCGCGCCCGCTGACGATCACCGAGGAGCCGCTGACCCTGCGGGCCCACCCTGCGGACCTGCCCTCGCACCATGCGCCCCGCCGCCAGACGCAACCGCGGCACGAGCGTCCCACCGTGGTGGTGCGCCCGCCGGGGGCGCTGGCCGAGCGCCAGCGGCGCCTGTCGACAGCGGGCCATCCGGCCGCCCACAGCGGCCCGGTGCCGCATTACACCCGGTTGCCCGACCTGCGCTACTCACGCCCGGACCAAGGCTTGGCCGGCGATCGTCCGATCCTGTCCAGCGAACCGGTGATCAGCGCCGCGCCCATGGCCGGAGACATGGCTGAAGAGGAGGCGCGCCTGCTGGCCGCCGCCGCCCAGCGCCGCATGGCCGCCGGGGTGGAACCCACCCAGGCACTGCGCCGCATTGTCCTGATCGCCGAGGTGGACGATCCCCTGCTGGCCCTCGCACGGTCCGGTCAGGGCCAGAACCGGGGCCAGGATGGCAACGACGCTTTTGTCGCCGGGATCGACTTCGAACTGCCGCAGGACGTGCTGGCCGAACTGAGCCGTTACCAAGGTCAGGAACTCAATCCCGAGACCACCCTTCAGCTGTTGGAATCCATCATGATGTCGATGCGCCTGAGCGGCCGGCCGGTGGCCGATATCCAAATCGTCGACGAAAGCCTCGCCCGCGGCGAGATCGCCCTGATGGTGGTCGAAAGCCGGGGATGAGGCGCCCCCGGATGAGGTGGCTTCGCTCCCATGCCCCGCTCAGGCGCCATCGAACGTCGGCCACCTGAGCAACTCGACCACCCGCCACACCAGCACTGCGGTCAGCAGCCATTGGGCGGACAACGCCACCGCCCCCGGCCAGCGGGTGGCGCGGCGCCGGCGCATGCGCTTGAGCAGGATCTCGAAGCCGTAGATCAGGCTGAACGCCAGCGGCAGATAGAGCGACAGCATGAAGCGGTCACCACGTCCGATGGGGTCATACCAGCCGTAGGCCAGCGCATACAGCGCCGCGCTGCCGAGCACGAAGATGATCATCACCCCGGCATCGCCCTCCATCGGTTCGCGCCCGGCCTCGGGCGCCCGCGGCGTCAGTCGCAGCATCAGGGCCGCCACCGCCAGCACCGCCAATAGCCCGCCCAGATACCAGCCACGGTGGTCGAGCAGCCGCTTCCAGGGCCGCGGCCCGTCGGCTCGGCGGGTGGTGGTGCGTGGCCACAACAGCTCGCCGGTCTTGGCCCAGGTGCCGTCGGCCAGTCGGCCGGTGACGTCCGACCACGGCCGCTCCCGCAGGTAGTTGCGGGCCGACGGCTTGTCGTCCGCGGTCAGGGCACCGAGGGTTTCGGCGTTGTTGTGGTTCATCATCCACGCGTAGCCCTGCTCGAAATCATCCATCCACATCCAGTAGGACGGGTAGCTGTGGAACGGGTCGCCATAGCGCTCGGCGCTGTAGTGCAGCCGCGGCCCGCTGACCACGGCGAATGCCAGCGCCACCAGCAGCAGGCCGAGGAAATGATTGCGCCACGAAAACGGGCTGCCGACCCGGTGCAACCCGCCCCCGAGATGGGCCGGCAGCAGCACCCCGGCCACAAACCGGTAGCCGGTCACCGCCACGAACGCCAGCAGCAGGGGCGTGACCGCGCCCTTGGCCATGTAGGCGATTCCGGCGCACAAGCCGGTCACCAGATAGAGCCACAGCGGGTTCGACCGCAACAACAACAGGCAACCTACCCAGGTGAGGAAGAAGAAGATGTAGAACAGGGGCTCCGGCTGGAAATAGGTCGCGCGCGGCAGCAGCGCCCCGAGCCCGCCGAGCAGCACCAGGTTGATCGTCGACGGCAGCGAGAACACCCGCCCGGCCGCCAGCCCCAGGGCCAGCAGGAACCCGGCGGTCAGGCCGACATGAAACCAGCGGCCACGATTGAAGAATTCCCGATCCTCGGCGGTGACCCGCTCGAACGGGCTGATCTCCTGTTCGGGATCCGCCAGCCAGGCGGCAATCCACGGCCACAGAGGGTTGACCACGCCGTCGGTGCGGTGGGGCACGAACCGCTGCAGGGCGGCGGTGATGCCGTCGTCGAAGTCGGGTTGCAGGTCGGCCCGCGTCTGCAGCGCCAGCCGCATGTTGTGCTTCTGATCCCCCCC
>SKLO01000467.1 GCA_007123195.1 Verrucomicrobiales bacterium
CGCCATGTTGCGCAGGCCGAAGGCCACCGTCACCAGATCCACCGCCTGGTCCTGCAGCGGCAGGCGCATGCCGTCCGCCACCACCAGCGGACGCACCCCGGCGCGCGCCGCCTCCTTGAGCATCGGGGCGCAGAAATCGGCCGCCAGCAGCGGCACGTCCGGCAGCGCCCGCCGCAGGCTGAGCGCGAGGTCGCCGCTGCCGGTGGCCAGGTCGAGGATCGATTGCGGCGCGAGCGCCACCGCCTCGCGCGCCACCACCCGCCGCCACCAGCGGTCGAGGCCAAAGCTGAGCACATGGTTGGTGACCACGTAGCGCGGCGCGATGTCGGCGAAGGCGCGGTGGACAAACTGGGGATCCTGCATGGCGAAGAGGACGGAGAGGGTCCGGCCGCGGTCGGATGCCGGGCCATCAAAAAAGCCCCGTCACCTCAACAGAGAGGAATCGACGGGGCCGCGCCTGCCGGCGACGGTGAGATTGGCCGCCGTTGCCATGCCGCGGCATGGTGCTCACGAGAGGACTCGAACCTCCACGGGTCTCCCCACTAGATCCTGAATCTAGCGCGTCTACCAATTCCGCCACGTGAGCCTTGCTGCCATTCGGGCGAGCAGGTAACTAAAGCGAGCCACCCGCGTTCTCAAGTGAAAAATCACTTCGGCCGTAGAAAATCACCTCCCTGGTCCGGTGCGGTGCGGTCGACACCGCGTGGCACGGCGCGGCACCCGCTCAGATCCTCGGTCCGGAACCGGGGGCGCCGACGCTTTGCGAGGCGAGGAACTTCTCCACCCAGGTGATGTCATACTCGCCGCGCTGGAATTCGGGGCTGCGCAGGATGTCGACCTGGAACGGGATGATGGTCTTGATGCCCTCGATGTAGAATTCGTTGAGCGCACGAATCATGCGCCGGATGGCGATGTCGCGGGTGGCGCCGGTGACGATCAGCTTGGCGATCATCGAGTCGTAGTTGGGCGGCACCTCGTAGCCGGTGAAGACGTGGGTGTCGACCCGCACGCCGCGTCCGCCGGGGGCGTAGAACATGGTGATGCGACCCGGGCTGGGGGCGAAGTTGCGATAGGGGTCCTCGGCGTTGATGCGGCACTCGATGCTGTGCCCGCGCGGATGCAGCACCCGCACGTGCTCGGACAACTCGCAGCCGGCGGCGATGCGGATCTGTTCCTTGATCAGGTCGCAGCCGAACACCTCCTCGGTGATCGGGTGCTCGACCTGAATCCGCGTGTTCATCTCCATGAAGTAGAAGTTCTCCTGGTTGTCGACCAGGTATTCGATGGTGCCGCAGTTCTGGTAGCCGATCTCGCGCGCCAGCTTGACGCTGGCCTCGCCCATGCGCTCGCGCAGGCCGGGGGTCAGCAGGGGCGACGGGGATTCCTCGATGATCTTCTGGTTGCGCCGCTGCATCGAGCAGTCGCGCTCACCGAGGTGGACCACGTTGCCGTGCTCGTCGGCGACGATCTGGAACTCGACGTGGTGCGGGTTGAGCACCAGCTTTTCCATGTAGACGTCGCCGCAGCCGAAGCACTTCTCGGCCTCGGTGCGGGCGGCCTGGAAGCTGGACACCAGGGTGGCCTCGTTGAACACCGGCCGCATGCCGCGGCCGCCACCGCCGGCGGTGGCCTTGATCATCACCGGGTAGCCGATCTGGCGGGCGACCTCGCGCGCCTCCTTCTCGTCCTTGACGATGCCGTCACTGCCGGGTGTGATCGGCACGCCGAGCCGGCGGGCGGTGGCGCGCGCCTGGTTCTTGTCGCCCATCAGCGCGATCACCTCGGCCGGGGGACCAATGAACTTGATCTTGCAGCTGGCGCAGATTTCGGCGAACTCGGGGTTCTCCGACAGGAAACCGTAGCCGGGATGGATGGCGTCGACGTTGGCGATCTCGGCGGCGCTGATGATGCGGTTGATCTTCAGGTAACTCTGGTCGCTCGGCGGAGCGCCGATGCAGATCGCCTCGTCGGCGAGTTGCACGTGCATGGAATCGACGTCGGCCTCGGAGTAGACGGCGACCGTCTTGACGTCGAGTTCCTTGCAGGCGCGGATGACCCGGAGGGCGATTTCGCCACGGTTGGCGACAAGGATCTTGCGGAACATAGGTCAGGGCTTGATCTCGAACAGCGGCTCGCCGTATTGCACGGGGGTGGCGTCGTCCACCAGCACGCGCACGATCGTGCCCTTGGTCTCGGCTTTGATTTCGTTCATGACCTTCATCGCCTCGATGATGCAGACGGTGGTGTCCTCGGTCACCCGGTCGCCTTCCTTGACAAAAATCGGGTCGTTGGGGCCGGGCGCCCGGTAGAAGGTGCCCACCATCGGCGAGTTGATGGTCGGTCCGGACGGTTCCTCCCCCGCCCCACCGGCGGCCGGCGGATTTGAACCAACCAGCGGACCTGGTGCCGCAGCGGCGTGACCGGGAGCGGCGGCGGCCGGCGCGGCCGTGTGCATGCCGGAAGGCATTTGATAGGTCACCTGCTGCTGTGGCAGCGTGGCGTGCAGCTTGCTGATCATCTCAGCCACGGCGTCGACGTCGACGCCCTTTTTCAACTCGAGCGTGTTGCCGTCCCGCTCGAGGTGAAAGGACGACAGACTGTTCTTCGTCATCAGTTCGATGATCTGTTTGATCTCCTTGAAGTCCAAGATGGTAGGCAGGTTGAGATTGAGTCAGGGCAATGAATGGAATGAAACCGGGCCGGGCCGCCGATGGTCCCTCGACCGGCCACCGCTGGCTCCCTAGCTAAGGAGAGTCTGCCGCGGCCGTCAAGCCTCAGTCGCCCTCAGCGGACGAGGCGCGCAAGGATGTCCACCACGCGGTCGAGTTCCGCAACGGTATTGTAGAAATGGGGACTGAATCGCAGGTGCGCCCGTCCACTGCGGTCGTGCCGCAACGAGGCGACCACGCCCTCGGCCGTGAGGGCGTCGGCGACCTCCTCCAGCGGCCTGCCGCCCTCCCGGCGATAGCTGGCGATGCCGCTGATCCAGTCACCCCCGCCAGGCACTACCGGTTCAAAATCAAGATCTTGCAGACGTTTTTCAAGAACTGACCGCAAATCCAACAGGCGCTCCGAGACGCGGTGGATGCCGATTCCAAGCAGCATCTCCATGGCCGCCCGCATGCCGCAGATGCCGCTGACGTTGAGCACCCCGGGCTCGTAACGGCGCGCGCCGGGCTCGAATTCTATCCGGTCGCGGGTGATGAAATTGGGACAACTCACGTTCCAGGCACCGATCAGGGCCGGCTCCAGCAGGTCGAAATGGCGGCGGTCGACATACACCACCCCGGCCGCCATCGGTCCGAGCAGCCACTTGTGGGCGTCGGCGCTGAGGAAATCGACGTGGGTCACGTCCACCGGGAACGCGCCCAGGGTCTGGATCGCGTCGAGGCAGAACAAGGCGCCGGCGTCGTGCACCAACCGGCCGATGGCCTCGATGTCGATGCGGTAACCGGTGAAGAAGTGGCAGGACGCCAGTGCCATCAGGCGGGTCCGCGGCGTGATCGCCGCCGCCACCAGTTCCGGCGTGATCCGGCCGGGTTCAGTGGGCTCGAGGAACACGGTCCTGACGCCGTGTTTCTCCAGCTGCATCCACGGGTAGACGTTGGCCGGGTAGTCGTCGCGGTAGCAGATGATCTCGTCGCCGGACTGCCACGGCAGGCCGCGCGCCACCAGGCTGAGGCCGAGCGAGGTCGGGCCGAGCAGGGCGATCTCGTCGGCACCGGCGCCGATCAGCCGGGCGGCGACCTGGCGGGCCGCATTGACCTCCCGGATCACATCGCCAAAGCCGTTGAAGTCGGTGGCGCAGGCCTCGTTGAAGGCGTTCATGGCGGCCGCCACCGCGCGCGGCAGGGTGGTGACGGCGGCGTGCGCCAGGAACACCTTGTTGCGGGCGATCGGAAACTCGTGGCGGCGCCAGTCCTCGTCGGTGTCGCAGCGCCGGATCCAGTCGTGCCAGTCGGGTTCGGAACTCATGGCCCAGCAGACAGCCGAACCGGCGCTCGATCAAGCCCGCAGCGGCACGGCCCCCGGCTGATCGGTCGTCATCAACCAACCCGGCGGGCGTTCTCGCCCTCCTCGATCAGCTTCCAGAAGTGGCGCGACTGGGACAGCGCCTCGTCCTCGCTGCCCTTGAGTTTGGAGCGGAACAGGAAGTCCTCGAGGGTGTTCTTGTGGAGGATGCGATGCACGATGACCCGTCCGGACTCGACCGCGAAGTAGATCCGGTAATCCTCGGCGCGGTAGCGGTAGAGGGTCCGGCCATCGCGCTCGAGGGTACCGAACTGGCTGCCGTTGCCGGCCGCCAGCTGGTCGGGATCCACCTTGAATTCGTCAAGCAGACGGAGCTGATCGAGCGTCGACAGGTGGCTCAGCTCGGCGGCACTGATTTCGTTGAAAATGATCTGCAGCACAGGCCACCCTAGCCCAACGCCCGCGGCCCGGCAACCCGGCCTGCGCGCGGAATTGCGGCCTCTCCGGCCCTCCGCATCCGCGGTTCAACCGCACCCCACCCCGGCGCCACCAGCAACCAGTGAACCGGTCTCCAATGACCTCATCAGTCCTTCCGTTTGCCAAAGTCCTCTTCGTAGCGAGCCAGCAGGGCCTCGCCATCGGCCGGCAGCACGTAGGCCCGGCCGATGATCTCCCTGGTCTCGCCGGGCTCAATGCCGCCGAGGCGGAAGTCGGCGTGGATGCAGTGCGCCACTCCCTGGAACAGTTCCTGCCAGGGTTCCCAGGCCAGCGCCAGCAGGTGCTCGCCGTCGGCACTGAAACAGCCGATCAACCCATGACTCGGGTGCAGCGGACTGAGGGGACGGGGGTTGACATCGTCCTCAGGCACGTCCTGTGGCCGCCAGACCTGGCCCGGGGTGTATCGGGCTTCGGTCGCCCAGGGTTGCGTCGGCAGTCGCTGCAGTTCGCCGTCAATAAAGATGAAACAGCGGTGCAAATAGCGTTCATCCTCAAGATCCGCATCGGACGGCGTGCCGGTGAAGGGCCCGACCCGCACACATGGCTGGGCCCAGTGTGCTTCCGATCGACGGTCGGTGGGGTTGTGCGCACGGGTCGTGAACAACACATGATCGGCGTGGGCGGTGATCATGTGATCCACCACCAGCCCGTCTTCCAAGGTGTCGCGCAGGTGCAGGCGCCGGCCGTCCTCGTCCGCCGCCACGGTCTCGGTCCGGTGCCGCATGCGGGTGTGCTCGACCCAGTCGGCAGCGGTCGATCCGGCCCGGCAATAGGCTTCGAGATAGTTGATGCGCAGACCGTCCTCGCCCAGGGCACCGCCTTTGATGATCAGCCAATTGCCGTCCCGTTCCAGAGTCAGGGTGGCGCCGGCGTCGACCGCCGGACCGGGGTTCGTGACCAGATCAGAATCCGGCGCGGCAGCGGCAGTGGCCCCGGCGGCGGGCACCAGCATGGCTGCCAAGGCCATCAGCGCGACGGCCGATTTGAACCGGTTCGCGTGGGGCCTGGCGTCACCTGCCGGAAGTGGCCGGGCCTGGCAAGGGTAAAGCGGACTTCGATCACGGGGCATGTGCTGAAAACGCGCCACCAGCGAAGAACCGTTCACCCTTGCCGGCATTCACAGCCGCGGGGACACGATCCCTCGCAGGCGGATGATGCCGCGGCGGATGCGGGCCTTGACCGTGCCCA
>SKLO01000534.1 GCA_007123195.1 Verrucomicrobiales bacterium
ACCCCCAGCCGGTCACCCCGGCCCTTCACCTGCTGCCGGTCATCCTGGCGATGGCCATCGCCCAATTCGCTCAGCCTCAATCCGTCGAGGCCCAGCAGGACTACTATTGGACCGGCGGCGGGGCTCTCAACAGTCACAATGTCCGGGAGTGGGGCAACGCCGACAACTGGGAGCTGAACGCGGCCGGCTCGGGCATCGTGCCCGGTTCACCACCAACCACCAATCTCAATCCCGGACCCTATGACAACGTGTTTCTCAACGGCTCCGGCACCACCTACCTCCATCTTCAGGGCGGGGCCTCGACCTTCCAGCGCATCAACAACCTGACTGTGCTCGGCGGCGGCAACATCATCGGTTCGCGTTACGTCAACGGCAGCGGGGCCGGTAGCCCGTCGCTGCTGATCGAGGGCAATTTCAATATTCAGGCCGGCACCTTTTACGGTGGCCCGTATTCGCCGAACAACATCGAGGTGCTCGGCACCTTCACCGCCGGCTCGGGGACCGCCGTGGGAAATCAGGGCAGCACTTCCGACGGTGCCTTCTGGAACCTGGCGGGGGCTGACGCGGTGAACCTCAACGGGGCCAACCTGAACCACATGACCAACAACTGGCAGTGGAACCCGTCGGCTTGGGATTTCGGCACCACCCCGATCGCGTTGACCAATCAAAACACGTTCAACGTCAATCAGAATGTGGTCGCCGATGCGCGCACGGGCGTGGATTCGCGCGGATCGCTCCAGATCGATGTGGCCTCTGACATCAGCGGCTCCGGAGGCCTGACCAAGACCGGTGCCGGCTCACTGCACTTGGGCGGTGTCAACACTTACGCCGGCCCCACCAACATCAACGGCGGCATCTTGTCGGTCACCGGCGGCAGTGCCATCGGCGACAGCTCGGCGGTGACGCTGGCCAACGCGGTCAGCGGAGTCAATGACGGCTCGGTCCAGACCACGCTGTGGCTCAACGACAGTGAGACCATCGGTTCCCTCGCCGGCGGCGGTGCCAGCGGAGGCAACGTGATCCTCAACGGCAACACCCTGACCATGGGCGGCAACAATGCATCCACCACCTTTGCCGGGGTCATCGCCGGCTCGGCCACCGGCGCCACCCAGGGTGTGCGCAACAACCAGTCCGGCACTTGGGCCTTCGCCCCCTACACCGCCGTCGGTTACCTCTACGCCCCCGAACCGGCGCTCGGCGACGGCCACATCGTCAAGACCGGCACCGGCACCATGATCCTCACCGGCGACAACCTCTACTCCGGCGACACCACCGTCCGTCAGGGCTTCGTGGTGGTGCAGGACAGCGTGCTGTCGGGCGTGGCCGGTCCGCTGGGACAATCGACCAGCGCCATCATCATGGGCGACGCCGACACGCCGGCCGCGACCAGCATCAACGCCACCAACGTCGGCCTGCGGTTCAACATCACCGGCCCCGCCGATCAGAACCTGGTGCTCGACCGCGGTCTCGACATGAGCGGCACCACGGTCGACGGCCGCACCCGTGTGGTCCTTGACGGCGGCGCCGTGACAGATGCCTCGACCCTGACCATCAGCGGCGACATCACCTTCCCCGCCGCCACCGGCCGGCGGTTCGAGTTCTCGGCCCAGCGCGAGAACCAGTTTGTCGACATCACCGGCCAGATCAGCGGCGCCACCTCGATCGTCTATTGGAACGGATCCAACCAGGGCCTCGGCACCATCCGGGTGTCTGATGAGAGCAGCAGCTACAGCGGCAACAACACCGTGTCCAACGGCACCCTGATCGTCGCCGGCAACGTCGGCGGTTTCGGCAGTGCCAGTCCGATCGGCACCGGCAACGTGGGCCTTGGCGACGGCGCCCCGCCCGCCATCAACCAGCTTGCCGGGGGCCAAGCCAACGCCGCCGGCCAGGACGGCCCGATCAACACGGTGCCGCGCCTGTTCATGGAGACGCCCGGAACCAGCTTCGCCCGCACCATCAGCCTCGGCAACGTGGCCGGCTACGCCATCGGTGGCATCTCCGGCAACGGAGTGGCCAACGGCTACCAGATCGGCGGCCTCAACACCAGCGGCACGGTGGTGTTCTCCGGCCCGGTCAACTCGCCCAACCAAGCCAACGGCGACACCAACCTGACGCTGTCGGCCGTGGCCGGTGGCCGGGTGGAATTCACCGGCACCATCAACGACAACAGCGCCGCCGGTCAGGTCACCCAGGTCAACATCAACCAGTTCGTCAACCATCCCGACCTCAATCACGCCGACGCCGGTCAACCGGTCGGCACCGCCACCACCGGCACCGTCGTCATGGACGGGGCCAACAAGACCTACACCGGCCCGACCGCGGTCCATGGCGGCGCCTTGCTGGTGAACACGGGGCTCGCCAGCGAGAGCGTGTTCGTCCAGGCCGGCGCCACCCTCGGCGGCACCGGCAGCATCGATGGCAGCGCCGGCACCACCGTGCTCGGCACGCTGGCGCCCGGGGATCCCGAAACCATGCTCGGCATCGGCACGCTGGAGTTTGCCGGTGATGTGCTCATGGGCGCGGGCTCGGCGATCCAGTTCCAGGTGCAATCCCCCGCCAGTCATGACCAAATTTCCTTCACCAGTGGCGGGATCACCCTCAATGCCGACATGGAGATCGTGGTGCAAGGCGTGACCGGTTGGGATCCGGTGCCCTTTGACGCCTATCAGGTGATCAGCGGACCGATCGACCCCAACGGCTTTGATCCCGCCAGCATGCTGCTGCCTGCGCTGTCCGGTGGCCTGGCCTGGGACACCAGCCAGTTCCTCAGCGACGGCATATTGATGGTGGTGCCGGAACCGGGTCGGGCCTTGCTGCTGGCGGGCGCGGCCCTGCTGCTGGTTCTCCGGCGTCGTCGTCCCGCAGCTTCGAGCGCAGCCTGAAACGGCCGGGTCGCGTGGTGATCCGCCATGCCCGTCATCCGGCCGTGCCCGCGGTCCCTGTTTCGCCGCCAGCTCCGCCACCGATCAGGAACTCGAAGTCCTCGCGCGTGAGCAGGGCGCTCCTGGCGCTGTCGCCTCCGCCGCCGGTGCCGCGCTCGGCGAGGCCGGCGGCGTGGGCCATGATGCGGTCGTAAACCCCCTGCTTGCGCTGCTTCAAGACCATCATGCTCTCCTCGATGGTGTGCTGCATGAGCAGGCGGTGGACGAACACGGTGCCGGTCTGGCCGATGCGGTGGGCGCGGTCGGTGGCCTGGTGCTCGACCGCCGGGTTCCACCAGGGATCGAGGTGGAACACGTGTGAGGCGCGGGTCAGGTTGAGTCCGGCACCGCCGGTCTTGAGGCTGATCAGGAACACGCCGGGACCGCTGCCGTCCTGGAATGCCTCGACCAGCTTGCGCCGCTGCGGCTTGGGCGTCGATCCGTCGAGCCGTTGGTAGGGGATGTCGTTGCCGCCGAGCACCACCTCCACCTGATCGAGCGCGCCGGTGAACTGGGAGAACACCAGCGCCGACTGGTCTTCGTCGAGCAGTTCGCGCAGTTTTTCCGCCAGCATCAGCAGCTTGGGCGAGGGTTCGCGCACGGCGGGGTCGAGCAACGCGGGCGAGATGCAGATCTGGCGCAGGCGCATGAGCGCGGCCAGGGCCTTGATCCCCGCCATGGCCTGGTTCTTGAGTTGATAGGCCTCGGCAATATCGTCGCGCACCTCGGCCACGGTGCGGGTATACATCTCGCGCTGCACGTCGTTGCACGGCAGCGTGATCTCGGTCTCCACCTTGGGCGGCAGCTCGGTCAGGATCAGGTTCTTGGTCCGCCGCATGACAAACGGACGCGCGCGGTTGAGCAGCATGGTGGCCTCGTCGCCGTCGTCCTTGATCGCCCGCACGAAGCGCCGGCGGTCGCCGAACAGGCCGGGCAGCGCCAGTTCCATGATCGAGTGATATTCGCCGGCGTGGTTTTCAAGCGGGGTGCCGGTGAGGCAGAGCCGGAACCGGGCCTGCAGCCGCCGCGCCGCTTTTGCGCGCTGGGAGGTCCAGTTCTTGGCCGCCTGGGCCTCGTCGAACACGAGGCATTCGAACGGGACCTCGGCGAGCTGGTCGATCCGCAGCCTGACCTGGTCGTAGGTGGTCAGCACCACGCTGCCGGGGGGGAATTCGGGCTTGCCGCGTCCGCCGCGGTATTCCACCACCTCGAGGTCCGGGTAGAAGCGCTCCAGTTCGTTCTGCCAGTTGAATACCAGGGTGGGCGGCAGCACGATCAGGTGCGGCCGGCGCTGGTGCCCGCGCCCCGACTGCTGGAGGGGGACGGTGCCCTCGTGCAGGCCGCCCAGCAGGGCGATCGCCTGCAGGGTCTTGCCGAGGCCCATGTCGTCGGCCAGGCAGGCGCCGAACCGATGGGTGTAAAGGAACGCCAGCCACTGGTAACCGCGCTGCTGGTAGGGTCGCATTTCCGCCCGCAGCCCGGTCGGCAAGGGCAGCGGTTCGATTTCGTCGGGCTTTGTCAGGCGGTTGATCAGCCGGGTTACGTCGTCGGGGATGTCCACCTCGATTCCGCGCCGGCGCAGTTCCAGCCAGTCGAACATCTGCAGCCGCGGCGCCCGTGAGGCCTGGTCGTCGTCCTCGCCGGCGCCGGGGCGGCGATCGCGGCTGCCCAGCACCCGGTCCAGTGCCAGCAGGCGGTCGCGCGACTCACCATGGGCCATCAACAACCGGCCGTCACGCACCAGTTGGCCGGCCAACAGCCGCACCCATTCGTCGTCGTTGAGCCTGAATTGCGAGGTTCCCACCTCCGGTCGCAGTTCAAACCAGTCCGGGTCCCCGTCGCTGGGCCTGGCCTCGAGTCGGACATTGATGTCGACCAACTCGATCGGCCGCCCTTCCCAAGTGAGCGTGACTTGGTGCAGAGCCGCCAGGTCGAGCAACTCGTGGAACCGTTGCCCCAGCAGGTTGCCCTTCACCGGCCAAGGCTCATCCAGCTTGAGCTTGGGACTCCAAATAGACCGCAGTTGGCGATGCAGCACGGTGCCGACCCGCAGGGCGCGGGCCGCCGCGTCCAGCGGATCGTCGACTTGCGCCCAGCACCGGCCGGCTCCCTCAGGATCCACCGGGAGCAGCCGTGGCGGCAGGATTGTTGGCCGGCCGCCGTTCCTGGCCAGGCGCAGGGTCAGTGCCAGCGCCAGTTGCGGCAGATCCACTTTCATGCGCTCGAGATCGATCTCAGCCCCGGCAGCGGCGGCATCGAGGTAGGCCCACCACAGTTCAAGGAACTGGCCCGTCAGTTCCTTGGGCGGCTTGGGCAGGGGTATGCGGCCGGCTGCGGAGGCGACGCGCCACGCGGGGATGGGGTGGGGGTAGTCGGGGTCCAGGTCCACCAACAAGGCATTCAACGGCGGGTGCGACTTCGGATTGTGCCATTCGTCCTCGTCATCCTCCCAGTCGTGATCCATTAGAAAAGGGTCGTCGTCGTCATCCTCGTCATCCTCGTCCTCGTCATCTGCGGCCTCGAAGTCCTCGTCGGCGACGAGGATGGGGTCGTTCTGCGGGTCCAGCTTTGGATTGGGAGCCGACGACAGCCTTGAGAACATGAGTCCGAGATTGAGAACCTGCGACAGTCCTTGCAATCCGAACACCGGTTCCCCTCCCACTTCGAGGCTGAGCCGGGCAAAAACCGTGTCCGGCAACTGTCCGCTTGCCGGATCGAACGGCACCCC
>SKLO01000223.1 GCA_007123195.1 Verrucomicrobiales bacterium
AGGCGAATGTTCCAACAAGGTTCAACCGGCTGGGGGTAGCACCTGTGCCATTTCATGACACAGCACAGGCGTACCCGGCTTCGGTCTGCAGCGGGCCTTCGGCGGACAAGAGGGCTGGGCGTTCCCAGGGGGGGACTTGCCCTTCGGAACGGGGCAGGCCGGCGAAGGTTCCAACACCTTGGCTGGCCCGCGGTCACACGATCAGCATGCAGTCGCCGTAGCTGTAGAACCGGTAGCGGCCGGCGATTGCATGCTGGTAGGCGCGCAGGATCAGGTCGCGGCCGGCCAGCGCGCTGACCAGCATCAGCAGGGTCGACTGCGGCAGGTGGAAATTGGTCAACAACACATCGACCCGGCGGAACCGGTGGCCGGGCCGGATGAAGATGTCGGTGCGACCGCTGCCCGGCACGATCGCGCCATGCGTGGCGGCGACATGTTCCAGCACCCGGGTGACGGTCGTGCCCACCGCCACCACCCGCCCGGCACCGGCAATGCGCCGGGCCGCCGCGGGCGCGATCGCATACGGCTCGGAATGCATCACGTGGTCGTCGGGATCATCGACCCGCACCGGCTGGAACGTGCCCGGCCCCACGTGCAGGGTGATGAACTCGTGCGGCAGGGTTGCCAGCAACTCCGGCGTGAAATGAAGGCCCGCGGTCGGCGCCGCCACCGAGCCCTCTTCGCGCGCGAACACGGTCTGGTAGCGCTCGCGGTCCAGCGCCGGTTGCTCCTCGCGGCCCATGTAATGCGGCAGCGCCAGCTGGCCCTGCCGCTGCTTGTCCGGCAACCGGTCGAACTCGATGATGCGGTCGCCCTGGTCGACCACCTCGATCACGGTGCCCCGACTCGCCCCGATCTCGATCGTGTCGCCGGGCCGCATCTTCCTGCCCGGCCGCACCATGCAGCGCCAGCGCCGCTCGCCGGCTTCCGCCAGCCACAGGATCTCCTTGCGGCCGTCGTTGGACCAGAACCGCGCCGGCACCACCCTGGTATCATTGAGCACCAACAGGTCATCGGGTTTCAGCCACCCCGGCAGATCGCCGAAGCTGGTGTCGGTCAGTTCCCCGGAACGGCGGTCCACTACCAGCATGCGCGACTGACCGCGTTCGGGCGGCGGCGCCGAGGCGATCAGTTCGGGCGGCAGTTGATAGTCAAAGTCGGCGGTGCGCATGGCATGTGGTCAAGGCGGTCCCCGTCGCGGCCGGACCCGGGCGCGAGGGAAATCCGGCGCCACGGTCGATCGCCCCGTCGGCGGTGTCCAGTCGGCGCTGCGGAGCTGCGACCGGGCCGAGGCGAATGAGCTTAAAAACCGGGAAACCGTTCGGTGCCGGCCCGTTGCGCGCCCGGTCCGACTGGGCGAGGTTGACGCATTGCCCGCCCGGCGGTCTTATGAGCCTCACCTACCAGATCACGCACCGGACCGAATACCGCTACGCGGAACCGGTGGGCATCTCCCACCAGGCGCTGCGGCTGCGGCCGCTGAACACCACCGAACAGCGCTGCCTGCTGTTCAACCTGCAGGTCGAGCCGGAAGCGGACATCGCCAACCCGTGGCGCGATGACTTCGGCAATTGGGTCCACTTCTGCAATGTGCGCTCACCTTGCGACCGGCTGCTGATCGAGAGCCGCAGCTCGGTGCGGGTCAAGCCGCCGGCCACGCTGGAACTGTGCGGCTCCCCGGCGTGGGAATCGGTCCGCGACCAGCTGCTCGCCGACCTGTCCGGCGATGTGCTGTCGGCCGTGCCGTTCTGCTTCCGCTCGCCGTTCGTGCCGCTGGTGCCCGAGCTGGAGATCTACGCCCGCGAATCGTTCGACCCCGGCCGGCCGCTGCTGGAGGCGGCGCTGGACCTGACCGGGCGCATTCACCGGGACTTCACCTTCGACAACACCGCCACCGACGTGTCGACGCCGGTCACCGAGGTGTTCGCCGAGCGGCGGGGGGTTTGTCAGGATTTCGCGCACCTGCAGATCGCCTGCCTGCGCTCGCTCGGCCTGGCGGCGCGGTATGTCAGCGGCTACCTGCGCACCGTGCCGCCGCCGGGCCAGCCGCGGCTGGTCGGCGCCGACGCCTCGCACGCCTGGGTGTCGGTCTGGTGCCCCGGTCTCGGCTGGACCGAACTGGACCCGACCAATGACGCGGTGGTGGCCGACGCCCACGTGCGGCTGGCCTACGGGCGCGACTACGGCGACGTCGCTCCGGTGCGCGGCGTCATGCTTGGCGGCGGCGAGCAACAGCTTACCATCGGGGTCACGGTGGCGCTGGAGGGCGAACCGCTGGGACCCGCCCCGGTCGCCATCCGGCGCGGCGCGGCGGCGGGCTCCAGGGCATGAGCCGATCCGGCGCGCGCTTGCAATCGCCGACCGGTCGGTGAACCCTGCCGCATGTCATCATGGTCGCGCCGCACGTTTGTCGGCACCAGTCTCGCCGCGCTTGCCGCCTGTCAGTCGCCGGGCAACTCCGGCGGCAACGCCAGCTCCAACGCCCCCACCCGGGTCAACCTGCCGCCACCCAGTCCGCCACGGCTGCCGATGGGCACGGTGTTCAAGGGCGAGGCCAAATTCCAGCAGCTGATGGCCAGGGGCCGCCGCGAGAACTGGGCGCGCCAGCCGCTGGGCCACCGCACCGCCACCGTCGGCCGCGCCCTGATCGGCATTCCGTATGAGAACTTCACGCTGGAGATCGACGACCGCATCGAGAGCCCGTCGGTCAACTTCAACGGCCTCGACTGCTGGACCTACTACGAGATCGCACTCGGCTGCGCGCGCATGCTCAAGCTGCCCGAGCAACGCCAGACCCCGCTCGCGCTGCTGCACATGATCGAGATCGAGCGCTACCGAAACGGCGTCTGCAACGGCTCCTACACCTCGCGCATGCACCACCTCGAGGAGGTGTTCCACGACAACGAGCGCCGCGGCCTCGGCACCAATGTCACCCGCTCGCTGGGCGGCGAGCGCCTGCAGCGGCAGGTGCGCTACATGCCCACCGTCTGGCGCAGCTACCGTTACCTGCGCAACAACCCGGAGCTGGTTCCCGAACTGGAGCGCATCGAGGCCCGCATCTCCACCCTGCCGGTCTATCACATTCCTAAGAACCGCGTGGCCGGCATTGAGAACCGGCTGCAGAACGGCGACGTGATCGCGATCACCAGCACCTGGAAACACGGCTACACCTCGCACGTCGGGCTGGCCCTGCGCGAGGGCTCGCGCTGCCGCTTCATGCACGCCACCTCAGAGAACCACAAGGGCCGGCGGACCATCATCGACGGCACCATCTCCAGCTACCTCAGCGAGCGCGCGAACCGCGCGGGCATCATCGTGTTCCGGCCGGTGGATGTGTTCGCGTGAGGCCGCCGCCGGAACAACGTTTGCCATGAATGCCCAAAGCCAGCCTACTGATCCACGGCCGCTCGATACCCGGTTCCAGCCACGCCACGCCCTGGTCACCGGCGCCAACCGCGGGCTGGGTCTCGAATGCACGCGCCAACTGGCCGCGGCGGGGGTGACGGTGTTCCTCTGCGCCCGCCGGCTCGTCGACGCCCGCAACGCGGCGGCGGATCTCGGCGCGTTGGCGGGCGCCATCCACCCGCTGGCGCTCGACGTCTTGGACCCTGACGCAGCCACCAAGGCCGCGGCGGCAGTGGCCGGGATCACCGGCGGCGAACTGGACCTGCTGGTCAACAACGCCGGCATTTACCCCGATGCCGGCCGCGAGGTGACCCGGCTCGGGCCGGACGAGTTGGAACAGACCCTGCGGACCAACGTGGCCGGCAACCACCGGGTGCTGCTGGCCATGAGCCCGTTGCTGCGCGCCGCCGGTGACGCCCGCGTCGTTCAGGTGTCCTCGCGCCGGGGTTCACTGGCCCTGCGACTGGACGCCGACGACCGTCTGCTCGATCATCAGGGGCCCGGCTACAGCACCTCCAAGGCCGCGCTCAACATGCTGTCTCTGGCCTGGGCCGCCGCCTTCGACAGCACCGGCGTCCGGCTTGCCATCGTCTCGCCCGGCTGGTGCCGCACCGACATGGGCGGCGACGACGCCGAATTGTCAGCGGAGCAGGGGGCGCGGATCATTCTGGAGGCGGTCGACCAACCCCACGGCAGCTTCACCGGTGGCGGCGAGCCGATCCCGTGGTGACCCGCGGTCGATGGCACGATCGATTTCGCAACCACCCGCGGCGTGCCGGGCGCACCCTGGTGTGCTGTCTCCAAAACATCTGCACAAAATTGGGTCCTTGTTGATTGAAAGACGGCGGAAAAGCGCGCCTTGAATCTGAAAGAGAAGGCTGGCGGATATTGCACACCAATTTCGGAGACGCCACACTCCTGAAAGACCGATGGACGAATCCCAACTCAACCGCGCCCGGATGGATGCGCGCCAGCCCGACGGACTGGCGCCGGTGGTCATGCACCAGCGCTGGTCCGATCTGCTGTTCCTCCACTGGCGTTACCCGGTCGAGCAAATCCAGGCCACCCTGCCGCCCGGGCTCGGACTCAAGGTCGATACCTTCGACCGCAGCGCCTGGGTCGGTGTGGTGCCGTTCGCCATGCGGCGGGTGCGACCGCGCGGCTGCCCCCCTCTGCCGTGGCTGTCGTGGTTCCTCGAGCTGAACGTGCGTACCTACGTGATCGGGCCCGATGATCGGCCGGGGGTTTGGTTCTACTCGCTCGACGCCAACCAGCCGCTGGCGGTGGCCCTGGCCCGCCGCCTGTTCCACCTGCCCTACCAGCACGCCCGTATGCGCAGCTGGCGACGCGACGGCGTCGTCCGCCACCACTGCCGCCGCCGCCACGCCGCCACGCCGGCCCACTTCCGCTACCGCCCCGACGGGCGACCGCTGACCGCCCAGGCCGGGGGGTTGGAGTTTTTTCTGATCGAGCGCTACTACCTGTTCGCCCACGACCAGTCCCGCGGCCGGTTGCTGCGCGGCCAGGTACACCACCAGCCCTACCGGATTTGTCCGGTCGACTGCGACCAATGGTCCATGCTGCCGCTGGAATGGAACGGCCTGCGGTCCGGCCGGGCCGATCGCGCGCCCGACCACGCCTGCTGCGCAGGACAAGTCGACGTCCAGGTGCATGCCCCCCGCACGGTGGATCCATGCGAAGTTGCTGACGGCCATAAAGACCGGTTCACGGGAAGCGAGGACGCGACCGCGCCCTGACCGGCGTCGATCCGGGCGTTTCGGATCGGGGTCTGAATGTGAATAACTTGGGGACAAGCTGGGGGCAAGCGCTCCAATAGGAGGTATTTATTTCGGAAATCCTTACTATTTGTGAGGATTAAAGAGGTTCACGCAGGATGTGAATAACCATGGGCATGAGTCGCGAACAGGTGCCCGCCGGACCTCCGGGTAGGTCGGCGGGGGAATCCGATTAGCCGACCCACACCGACATTCCGCCGCCATGCGCCGACACCCTCGGCTGCCTTTCAACCCGGCCGGCATTCCGCGACGTCACTGACAATCGCCCCAAAACCCTCGCTGCTTCTCACACCCGCACCCGCAACCCCCGCGCACTGAACAAGCGCCCCGCCGCCGGGGCGCCCGCCCCGCGCAGCCGGCATGCCCCGCGCTTGCGCTTCGGCCCGAACCGCTCCCTGGCCGCCGCGAACGCCTCGTTGACGAACTCCCGGCTGCCAATCACCG
>SKLO01000248.1 GCA_007123195.1 Verrucomicrobiales bacterium
CCCGCTGGGGCTTCGACAAGACCAGTGTCGCCGATATCGCCCGCGAAGCCGGCGTCTCCAAGGGGGCCGTCTACCTTGAGTTTCCTTCCAAGGACGACCTCTTCCGCGCCGTGCTCCATCGCGAACTGGCCCGCCACATGGGCGAGTGGGCGGATCGCTTCGAGGCCGATCCCGGCGACGGCGGGTTCGCCTCCATGATGCGCCACCACCTGCAGGCGATCCACGCCAACCCTTTCATCCGCGCCGTGCTGCTGCGCGATCAGCAACTGCTCGGCAGCTACCTCAGGCGCGACCCCGAACTCACCGCCACCGCCATCGACGTGCGCACCGAATTGTTCGACCAGATGCAACGGGCCGGCGCCATGCGCGACGACATCGAACCCGCTGTCATGGCCCACCTCATGAGCGCGCTCATGTTCGGCATCATCGCCGGCGACGAGGTCATCCCCGCCTCCCGACGCGCGCCATTCGACTCGGTGATCGAGGCCCTCGCGCGACTGCTCGACCGCGGCCTTTCCGTGCCGGGGCGCAACCACTGCCGGGTGCCCGCCGACATGATCGCGGCAGTCGTCGCCCGTGCCCGCCAGGCCACCAGCGCCGCCGCCGACCGTCTCGCCGGCACCGATGTCGCCGCCGGCACCGACGCCGAACCGGCCAATGCCGTCGCCGCCCGCTCATGAATCCCGCTGCCAACCACGCCACGACCCGGCCGTTCAGCCGCTCCCCAGACTCCGGGCCGGCCGCCTCCGAGGTCCTGTTCCAAGCCCGCGGTTTGACCAAAATCTACCACAGCGGCGAGATCGAGGTGCGTGCCCTCAACGGCGTCGATCTCGACCTCCACCATGGCGAGCTGGTGGTCATGCTCGGCGCCTCCGGCAGCGGCAAGTCGACCCTGCTCAACCTGATCGGCGGCCTCGACCGGCCGACCCACGGCTCGATCCTTTACCGCGGCGAGGATCTCACCGAAGCCGATGAATCCCGCCTCACCCGGTTCCGGCGCGACGAGGTCGGCTTCATCTTCCAGTTCTACAACCTGATCCCCAGCCTCACCGCCCGCGAGAACGTCGCCCTGATCACCGAAATCGCCCCCGATCCCATGGAGCCCGACCAGGCGCTCGGGCTGGTGGGGCTCGGCCAGCGGCTCGACAACTTCCCCTCCCAGCTGTCCGGCGGCGAGCAGCAGCGCGTCGCCATCGCCCGCGCCATCGCCAAGCGCCCCCAGGTGATGCTCTGCGACGAACCCACCGGCGCGCTCGACGTGCGCACCGGCATCGCCGTGCTCGAGGCCATCGAGCAGGTCAACCGCGAACTCGGCACCCTGGTCGTGATCATCACCCACAACGCCGTCATCGCCGACATGGCCGACCGCGTGATCCAGTTGTCCGACGGCCGCATCACTGAGATCCGGAGCAATGAAACCCGCCGCCGTGTGAACGACCTCCGCTGGTAACCCGTCACCCCGTCCGCCCCACCGCCATGACCGCCCTCAACCGCAAGCTGCTGCGCGACCTCGGCCAGATGAAAGGCCAGGTCACCGTCGTGGCGCTGGTCATGGCCTGCGGCCTTGCGGTCATGATCATGTCGCGCAGCCTCATCGTGTCGCTCGAAACCACGCGCGACCGATACTACCAAAGCCACCAGTTCGCCGACGTCTTCGCCGACCTCAAGCGCGCCCCCAACTCCCTGCGCGACCGCCTCGCCGCCCTGCCCGACGTCGGCGCCGTGGAGACCCGGGTCAGCGGCGGCGTGCTGCTCGAGCTGCCCGGCCTCACCGGCCCGGCCGACGGCCTGGTACTGTCACTGCCCGAGGAACGCACCCAGCGGCTCAACCTGGTCCACCTGCGGCGCGGCAGCCTGCCCGCCCCGGGCGCTGGCGACGAGGTCGTGATCAGCGAAGGCTTCGCCGAGGCGCACGGCTTCGGACCCGGCGACCGCCTCACCGTGACCATCGACGGCGCGCGTCAGGCGCTGCGCATCACCGGCGTCGGTTTGTCGCCCGAGTTCATCTACGAGGCCAGACCCGGCGAGGCGCTGCCGGACAACCGCCGGTTCGGCCTGTTCTGGATGAACGAACGTCCGCTGGCGGTGGCGCTCGGCCTTGAGGGCGCCTTCAACCAGGTGGCCCTCAAGACCGCCCCCGGGGCCAACACCGACGCCGTCATTGCCGCCGTCGACCGGCTGCTCGAGCCCTACGGCGGCCTTCCCGCCTACGATCGCGGTGAGCAGGTGTCGGCCAAGTGGCTCGACGACGAAATCCGCAGCCTGCACGCCACCGCGTTCGCCTTCCCGCTGCTGTTTCTCAGCATCGCGGCCTTCATGACCAGCGCTGTGCTCACGCGGCTGGTGCGCCTGCAGCGCGAGCAGATCGCCCAGCTCAAGGCGTTCGGTTACTCCGGCCGCCAGATTGGCTGGCATTATTTCAAGTTCGCCCTGGTGATGGTCGCGTTCGCCACCCTGGTCGGCGGTGCGCTCGGCCTGTGGATGGCCGACGGCCTGGTCGCCGTTTACCATCGGTTCTTCCGCTTCCCCGACCTGGCGTTTGTGCCCGACTGGCCGGCCATCGGCGTGGCGCTCGCCGCCAGCAGCGGCGCCGCCCTGATCGGGGTGGCCGGAGCCGTGCGCGCCGCCGTGCGCCTGCCGCCCGCCGAGGCCATGCGACCCGAGCCGCCCGCCAGCTTCAAGCCCTCCGCCCTGGAGCGGCTCGGGCTCCAGCGGCTGGTGTCGCCCTCCTTCCGCATGGCCCTGCGCAACCTCGAGCGGCGCCCCTGGCAATCGCTGTTCACCGCCCTCGGTCTTGCCTTCGCCACCGCCATCCCCATCATCCCCGGCGCCTTCCGCGACGGCATCGACTACCTGATGGACTTCCAATGGAGCCAGGCCCAGCGCCAGGACGTCACCCTCGGACTGGTCGAACCCGCCTCCGCCACCGCCCTGACGGAAATGCAGAACCTGCCCGGCGTGCTCCATGCCGAGCCGTTCCGCGCCGTCTCCGCCAGGCTGCACAACGGTCCCCACCAGCGCCGCATCGGTATCACCGGCCTGCCCGCCGGGACCTCGCTCAACCGCCTGCTCAACGCCGACGGCCGCGTCGTGCCCCTGCCGCCCGACGGCCTGGTCATGTCCGCCAAGCTGGCCGAACTGATGCAGCTTCAACCCGGCGACCCCGTGCGCATCGACATCCAGGAAGGACGCCGGCCCAGCCTCGTCACCGACCTCACCGCCACCGTCACCGACTACTCCGGGTTCGGCGTTTACATGGAGATCAATGCCCTGCGCCGCCTGCTCGGCGAGGGCTCCACCGTCAGCGGCGCCCACCTGCGGATCGACCCGGCCGAATGGGACCGGTTCCTCGAACGGGTGCGCGAAACCCCGCGCATCGGCAGCGTATCCGTCACCGACACCCTGCGCGAGGTGTTCGATGAAACCACCGCCGAAATGATGGGCGCCACCCAGGCCATCTACTTCCTGTTCGCCATCATCGTGGCCTTCGGTGTGGTCTACAACAGTGCCCGCATCGCCCTGTCCGAGCGCACCCGCGACCTCGCAACCCTCCGCGTCATCGGCTTCACCAACCGCGAGGTCGCCGCCGTGCTGGTCGGCGAACTGGCCTTCCTGACCCTGATCGCCATCCCGGTCGGGCTGCTGCTCGGCGCCTGGCTGACCGAATGGATTATCAACGTCGCCAGCACCGAGGCCGTGCGCCTGCCGCTGGTGCTCACCCCGCACAACTTCGCCGTCGCCGCCCTCGTCATCATCCTCGCCTCCGGCCTGTCGTTCGCCGTGGTCGGCCGCCGCATCCGCAACCTCAACCTGCTGGCCGTGCTCAACGCCCGCGACTGATTCCTTCCGTTCACCAACCCGTTTTTTCCACCGGCCACCGCATGTCCTGACCGAACCACACCCGGCCCCGACCCCGTCACTCACCCATGACCACCAACGACCCGCCGACCACCAGCAGCGAACCGCGCCCGCCCGCCCGCGACCCTGACCAGACTACCGACAGGCCGCGCCGCGCGCGCCGGACGCGCCGCCGCGGCTGGATCAAGTGGCTCGGCATCGCCATCCTCGCCGCCGTGCTCGCACTCGCCATGTGGCCCCGCCCGCTGCCGGTCGAAACCGCCCCCGCGAACCGCGGCGCGCTCACCGTCACCGTGCTGGAGGAAGGCCAGACCCGCGTGCGCCACCGCTACCTGATCACCCCGCCGGTGGCCGGCAGCCTGCAGCGCGTCACCCTGCGCGCCGGCGACCCCGTGGTTGCCGGCGAGACCGTGCTGGCCCTGCTGAGGCCCCAGCCGCCCGGGTTCATCGACGCCCGCAGCCGCCGCGAGATGCGCGCGCGGGTCGAGGCCGCCGAGGCCGTGCTGCAGCACCGCCGCGCCGACCTCGAGGCGGTCGAGGCCAGACTCGACCTCGCCCGCGCCGACTTCGCCAGGGCCGAGCGCCTCCACCGCGACGGCAGCATCCCCGAGCAACAATGGCAGACCGCCGCCAACCAGGTCCGCGTGCTTGAGATCGAGCAACGCGCCGCCGGGTTCGCCCAGCAAGTCGCCGCCCACGAGCTGGAGCAGGCCCGCGCCACCCTGTCAACGCCGCCGGACGATGCCGGCCCGCCCGAACCACCGCGCGAGCACGACTCCGACCGCTACCCCTATCATGATCAACAAGACGGCGCCGGCGCAGCGGACCAGACGGCCGATGAGACGGCCGATGTCGAGGGCGAAGGCGACGCCCCCGCCCTGTGGCCGATCGTGTCGCCGATCGACGGCGTCGTGCTCAACATCGTCGAGGAGAACGCCCGCGTCGTCAGTCCTGACATGACCATCATGGAGATCGGCGACCCGCGCGACCTCGAGGCCGAGATCGAACTACTGTCCATCGACGCCGTGCGGGTGCGCCCCGGGGCCGACGTCGAGATCGTGCACTGGGGCGGCGACGGCACCCTGCGCGGGCGCGTCAGCGCGGTCGAGCCCGGCGGCTTCACCAAGGTGTCCGCGCTCGGGGTCGAGGAACAGCGGGTCAGGGTCAGGGTCGATTTGATCGGGCTCGACCGCGACGACGCCGGCGCCCGGCTTGGCGACCGCTACCGGGTCGAGGGCCGCATTGTCACCTGGCACGAGGACGACGTTCTTCAGGTGCCGGTTGGCGCCCTGTTCCGCCGCGGCAACCGCTGGCTGGTGTTTGTCGTGCGCGACGGTCGCGTGGTCGAAACCGAGGTCGGGATCGGCCAGCAGGACGGGCGCCACGCCCAGGTGTTGGACGGGCTGGAGGAAGACGACCGCGTGGTCATGCACCCGCCCGACAGCCTCGAAGACGGCATGCGCGTGCGGGACGCCAGCGAGTAGACCGCGCCGCCACGAATTTGGCGGTCCCCGGAGCAACGGGCGTGTGGCGGCCCGGGTTCATGGCTTCATGGAGGCTCATACCCTGTCTCGGAATCCGGTCCGGTGCGCTACCGGTTTCCTACCAATAACCCGCACCAGCGCCTGTCGATTGATCATGAACACCCCCTACCTCCTCAGTTGGTCACACGGTCCAACCGGCTTGGCATGGTTTGCCTCCCTGCTGCTTGCAGGGCCGCTAGTCGCCCTGCACGCCGGCGCGGCCGAAATCCACGTGCCAGCCGATCATCCGGACATCCAG
>SKLO01000057.1 GCA_007123195.1 Verrucomicrobiales bacterium
CGCCGCTCCACCACCCGGCTGATGCAATGGTAAACGGCCGGTTTGTCCGCTGAACCCTCCCTGCTCGCCGGCCACGCCAGCCATCTGGAACGTCTCATGCCCCATGCTACCACCCCCACCAACCCCCGCAAGCACAATCTCATACAAAGTGTCTGACACTTTGTATTGTATTCCGGCTTGCCGCCTCCGGGTAATCCGTGCGGCCCGCAAAGGGGAACGGTCATCTGGGATGCTGGCCTTCAGCGGCGGGGTGCTCCAGCAGTCGGAGGGCGGCTTCGGCGACTCGGCCAGAAGTGACGCCGTGCATGCAGCGGAAGTCGATAGGGCACTGCCGCAGAAAGCAGGGGCTGCAGGGCACATGGTAGCGCACGCTGATGTGGGGAGCGCCGATGGGCGAGGTCAGCGAGGGCTCGGTGGAACCGAAGATGCCGACGGTGGGCACGCCGAGAAAGGCAGCGAGGTGCATGGAGCCGGTGTCGTTGCTGATCACGAGGCGGCAGGCGCGCAGTTCGTCCATGAGCTGGTCAAGGGTGGTGCGGCCGACACGGTCGTCGTGGTCGATGCCAAGGGCCTCGAGCCGGCGGCTGAGGTCATCGGCCAAAGGACGCTCGCTCTTGACGCCGAACAACCGGAAGCAGACTGGCTGGCCGGTGCTCTGCCGAAGCAGGTCGGCGGTCTCGGCGAAGGATTCGACTGGCCAGCGTTTGGCGGGGCCGTATTCGGCGCCGGCGACCAGGCCGATGTGGAGGGCCGGGGTGTCGGTGTCGGCGGCCGGGGTTTGAAGTGGCGGGTGGCGCGGGGTGTTGAGGTCGGCGGGCTCGACACCGCCGCAGTGGGTGGCCAGCTGGAGGTAGCGACGGGCGTGGTGGACGGGGGGCTCGGGCCGGCGCGGGTCGGCGGGTCCGGGTTCGGGCACGATTTGGTCGAGCAGGTGTCGGCGGTGGTGGCCAGGGAACCCGATCCGGCGCTGGATCAGGGGAGTGTTGACTTCGAGCGCGCTACGGAGGGAGTTGGGCAGCAACACGGCAACATCGAAGCGGCGGCCGTGGGCGGCCAGCAGCCTGCGGACCTGGCGCGGCGAGGGTTTACCGTCCAGCGGGATGACCTCGGCGACGGCGGGCAGGCGTCGCCACAATGGGGCGAGGTTGGCGGGGGTCAGCACGGTGACGCGGGCGTCGGGCCGGCCTTCGGCGAAGGCTTCGACAACGGGCGCGGCCATGCAGGCGTCCCCCAGCCAGTTGGGGCTGCGGACGAGGATTTCAAACGGCTTGAGAGGCTGGTCGGGCAGCAGGTGAACCGGTTTGCGCCGCTGGCGTTCAGGGAACAGGAACTTCGGCTGCGGGGTCTTCCAGCGGGCGTGGACCCAGAACCAGTCTTCGGGGTGGCGACGGATGGCGTGCTCGAACACCTGGTTGATGTCGGCCGTGAGATTGACGGTGGGGTCGGACGGCTCGACCTGCGTCCTGACGGCGCAGGTCTTGTCGACCGGAGGGTGGAAGCGGATCTCCCAGCGCGCGACGCCGATGGTGCGGACAACGACCGGTAGCACCACGGCACGGCTGCGCCGGGCCAGCAGGGCGGCGAGGGTGGAGGTGGAGGCGAGGCGGTTGAAGAAGGGCAGCCAGGTGCCGTGGTCGCCGGCGTGTTGATCGACCAGAATGCCGAGAATGCCGTTCTGGCGCAGAAGTTTCGCCGGCCGGAGGAAACCTTGGCGGCGGTCGAAGAGTTTGAACCCGTGCAGACCGCGGCGGCGGCGGATGAACGCATCGAGAAAGGGATTGGCGACCGGCTGGTAGAGGGTGCCACAAGGGTGGCCGTCGGGCACCAGGGATGGCAGGTGGGTGAGCAGTTCCCAGTTGGACAGATGGCTGATGGCGGCGACCACGCCGCGGTTGTGGAGGTGGGCGGCCTTGAGATGATCGAGCCCGGCGACCTCGACCCGCTTGGTGATGGCCGCCTCGGTCATCGAGGTCACGCGCACGCTGGCGGCGAGGTTGCTGCCGAGCCGGGTGAAGTGGCGGCGCGCCAGACGGTCGGCCTCGGTCGAATCCGGTCCGAGATCGAAGGCGAGGGCGATGTTGTGCCGCACCAGCCGGCGGTAGCGTGGGGCGAGGTGGAAAAAGACGCGTCCAAGCCAGCCACCGAGGCGGAAGCAGGCGGTGATGGGCAACAGGCTTACCAAGCCTGTGGCGAGGCGGAAGCAACCGTAGGTGAGCCGGTGGAACATGGCATGGCGGCAGGGGGGCGGGCGACCACAGGAAATTCTCCGGCAACGCGGGCGGTCGATCCGGCGCCCCCCCTCCCCGGCTCCGATCGGACTGGCGTGCAGCGGATCCGGGAGCCGGCAAGCGGGGCGGTGTTGGGGAATCAGTGTTGGCGGCAGAATTCCTCGAACCGCTCGAGGCCCTCGGCAATGACGTCGAGGCCGGCGGCGTAGCTCATGCGTACGGTGTATTCGGCGCCGAA
This sequence comes from Verrucomicrobiales bacterium, assembly GCA_007123195.1. Classification (GTDB taxonomy): domain Bacteria; phylum Verrucomicrobiota; class Verrucomicrobiia; order Verrucomicrobiales; family SKLO01; genus SKLO01. The sequence goes on from SKLO01000057.1 coordinate 2,467, forward strand.
GGCGACACCGGGAACGACGGCGACGCGCATGCGGCTAAGGAGTTTTTCGGCGAAGTTGACCGACTTGATGAGCATCGGCTCGATGTCGATCAGGAAGTAGAACGCGCCCTTGGGTTCGACGACGTTGATGTTGTTGATTCCGGACAGTCGCTTGAGCATGAACTGGCGGCGCACGTCGAACTCACCGACCATGTCGATCAGCAGTTGCGGGTCACCCTCGAGCGCGGCGATGCCTCCGTATTGGGCGAAGGTGGTGGGGTTGGAGGTGCTGTGGCTCTGGATGGTGTCGATGGCGGTGGCGATCTCCTCGGGGGCGGCGGTGTAGCCGAGGCGCCAACCGGTCATGGAGTAGGCCTTGCTGAAGCCGTTGACGGTGATGGTGATGCCGCGGAGTTCGTCGTTGATCGAGGCGGTGCTGACGTGTTCGGTCTCGTCGTAGACCATCTTTTCGTAGATTTCGTCCGACAGGATGAGGATGTCCTCGGAGGCAGCGACCTCACCAATGGCCTCCAGTTCCTCGCGGGTGTACACGGCGCCGGTGGGGTTGCCGGGGCTGTTGATGATGATCATCTTGGTCGCCGGGCTCATGACTTCCTCGAACTGTTCGGCGGTGATTTTCCAGCCGTTCTCACGGCTGGTCTCGACGATGATCGGGGTGGCACCCACAATGCGCACCATTTCCGGGTAGCTGGTCCAGTAGGGGGCGGGAATGACGACTTCATCACCGGGGGCGCAGGTGGCGAGCAGGGCGTTGAAGATGGCGTGCTTGGCCCCGCAGCTGACGCAGATCTGGTCGGGGCCGTATTCGAGCGAGTTGTCGACCAACAGCTTGGCGGAAATGGCCTTGCGCAGATCGGGCAGGCCGTTGGACGCGGTGTATTTGGTCTTGCCCTCGGCCAAGGCGCGCATGGCGGCTTCCTTGATGTAGTCGGGGGTGTCGAAGTCCGGTTCCCCGGCTCCGAAACTGCAGACGTCATGCCCCTCGGCCTTGAGCTTGGCAGCTTGGCTGGTGATGGCGAGGGTCATGGACGGCGAAAGGTTGGCGATGTGATCGGCGACGAAGCTCATGGTGGTGTGTTTGCAGGCGGGGGAAAGCTGGCAGTTGTGGTTTGGTTGATCGGTGGCTGGATTACGGTTGCAGGGGGGACGTTTGGGGACGGCGGACTATCCGCTCGCGAGGCTGTGGGCGGCGGCGTCCGGCTCAGGCGGGTCGGTCGCAGGGGCGGGAGGGGCGGGGCTACGTTCGAGGGCCTCGCGCAGGTGGTTGCGATCGAGCCCCAGCAGGGCCAGTTCGCGCGCGGCATTGGCGGGCGAGTCGGAGGCGTGGGCGGCATTGATCATCATGCTCTGGCCGAACTCGCGGCGCACCGTGCCGAGCGGGGCCTTGGCGGGATCGGTGGGGCCGAGGGTGGCGCGGATCTTGGCGACGGCGTCGACCCCGCGGTAGGCCAGGGCGATGATTTTCTGACTGCCCGGCTCAGCATGGCGTTCGGCCGGCACCTCGGACGGGCGATGGCCGGTCATGAAGGCGATCAGGTTTTCCCAGTGGGCACGGCCGAGGTGGGTGGCGGCCTGCTGGCCGAGCTGATCCCGGGCGGCGGGCGGCAAGGTGAGGTCGAACGTGGCGGCGGCGGCGTCCGCCGCGGCGGCGGCGCGCTCGGGGCGCCGGTAAAGGTCTTCCAGGGCCGGCAGCACCTCGCGGTAGAACCCGGCGGCCTCGGCCAGGCTCATGTGGTGGACCTTGAGGCTTTCCAACAGCAGACCGGCGCGGGAGAACACCCCCATCAGCGCGCCGGGGCGGGTGCTGGGGAAGCGGAAGTTGTCGGGCTTGAGCAGCACCAGCGTGCGTTGTTCGCCGGGGCCGGGATCACCCACCGGGCGCATCAGGTCGGTGTCGGAGGCGTCGAGCCAGAGCCGCAACTGGCGTGCGGCCAGCTCGGCCGAAGGTGCCGCCAGCACGGCCGGCTCGAAATATTGGGTGCGACCGTCGTCCGCGCGGCGCATGTGATCGCCAAACACCCCACGTATTGTACCGCGGGCCTCGGCTTCAGGCAGCCCGGCACCGACCACGGCGGCCAGCTTGCGCACGGCGTCCCCGCCACGGAACACCAGCAGCAGGGCGCGCGGTTCGTGGCGCTTGACGGCGTCGTCCGACGGTCCTTGGGCGGAGGGACCGGGGAACGGGAACTCGCGCCTCACGTAGTCGGCGATCAGGGGGTCGGAGATGCTGTCGGCATAGGCCTCGACCAGTTGCGGCCCGGCCTGGAACAATCCTCCTGCGACCCAGTCGAGCCCGGCGCGGGAGAGGAGCTGTGACAGCACGGCGCCGATCCGTCCCTTGCGAACGGTATGCGGTGTCAATATCGCGTATGCCAACTCACTGCCCATTCCCTTGCTGTTGCCCTGAAAAACCGGTTGTCCGCCGGAGCGGCACTACAGGTTTGCTGGCGCGCGCGACAATCGGCGGGGAGGGAGCTTTAGCCCGAATCGGCATCGCCGCAAGTCCCAGAGTGGCGGGCGATGAAAAAATCCCGCGGGACGGCCGGCCAAGCTGCGGCCATCGGCTTGGGCGACCGACGGTGACCGGGACGGCCTTGAAACGTTGCCACGGCCGGGCGGCGGCCGGGGTCATTCGTCGACCAGGCGCCCGTCGCGCAGACGGACATGGCGACCGGCGCGGGCGGCCACCCGCTGGCTGTGGGTGACCAGCAACAGGGTCGGGGCGCGCTCGCGATGGAGGTCGGTGAGGAGTTCCAGGATCTGTTCCTCATTGGCCGAGTCAAGGTTGCCGGTGGGCTCGTCGGCCAGCAGCAGTCGCGGCTCCGGCGCCAGCGCGCGCGCGATCGCCGCGCGCTGCATCTCGCCACCGCTGAGCTGGTGCAACAAATGGTCCCGCCGATGGCCAATGCCGGTGCGCTCCAGCCAGTGCTCGGCGCGCCGGCTGGCCTCGTGCGGCTTGACCCCCTGCAGAATCAGCGGGAGAGCGACATTCTCGCCGACCGACAAGGTGGGCATCAGGTGGAAAAACTGGAACACGATGCCGACGCTGTGGCGCCGGTAGCGGGTGCGCGCGGTCTCGTCCAGCTCATGCAGCGGCAGGTCGCCGGCGAAAAGCCGGCCGCTGTCCGGGTGGTCCAGCGCGCCAAAAAGGTGCAGCAGGGTGCTCTTGCCGCAGCCACTGGGGCCGGTGATCGCGCAGAATTCCCCGGCGGCAATGTGCAGCGTGACGCCGTCGACCGCGGCCACGATACCACCGCCCGTCGGTCCTTGCCCCTCGCTGCCGCGGTAATGGCGGCAGAGCGATTCAGCGCGCAACTCAAGGCCGCGGGAGCAGGTGGCAGGCGTTCTCCCCTCCCCTGCCGCGGGTTGGATCAAGTCGGCGGAGGCATGCCGATCGAGGCTTGCCGGGGGTAGCGGAACCGGGTTGGACGAAGTCACACCTTGGTAACGACGAGCGTGGCGTTGTGGCCTCCGAAGCCGAACGAATTGCTCATCACTGCCTGCAGCCCGGCCTCGCGGGCCGTGTGGGGCACACAGTCCAGTCCCTCGCAGCCGGGATCAATGTTGTCGAGGTTGATGGTCGGCGGAACCACCCCGTGGCGCAGGACCATCAGGCAGGCCGCCAACTCCACCCCGCCGGCGGCACCGAGCAGGTGGCCGGTCATCGACTTGGTCGAGCTGACCAGCAGGCCGTCCCGGTGGTGGGGAAAGGTCGACTTGATCGCCTTGGCCTCACAAACGTCGCCAAGCGGAGTCGAGGTGGCGTGGGCGTTGACATAACCCACCTCGGTGGGATTCAGCCCGGCATGATCCAGCGCCACCTTCATGCAGCGGGCGGCGCCGACGCCCTCGGGATGGGTGGCGGTCAGGTGGTAGGCGTCCGCGGTGGCGCCGTAGCCAGCCAGTTCCCCGTAGATGGTGGCGCCGCGCTGGCGGGCCCGCTCCATCTCCTCAAGCACCACCACGGCTGCGCCCTCGCCCATGACGAACCCGTCGCGATCCCGATCGAACGGGCGCGACGCCTGCTCGGGGGCGTCGTTGCGGGTTGACAATGCCCGCATGTTGCCGAAACCGGCGAGCCCGGTGGGCGTGATCGAGGCCTCGCTGCCCCCCGCCAGGATGACATCGGCATCGCCGGAGCGGATGATGCGCCAGGCTTCGCCGATGTTGTTGTTGGAGGTGGCGCAGGCGGTGACGATGCACATGTTGGGCCCGGTGATGCCGAATTCCATCGAGATCACGCCGCTGGCAATATTGGTGATCATCATCGGGATCAGGAACGGCGACACCCGCGACGGGCTCTTGAGGATCAGGTTGCTATGCTGGTCTTCAAGTGACTTGAGCCCACCGATGCCGGAGCCGATCAGCACGCCGATGCGGTCCGGTCGCTCGCCGGGCAACTCAAGCCCGCTGTCGGCGACTGCCTGCTTGGAGGCCGCCATGGCCATCTGGGCGTAGCGGTCCATCCGGCGGGCGTCCTTGGGATTCTTGAAGTGCGCGCTGGGCTCGAACCCCCTGACCTCCCCCCCGAAACGACAGCCGTAGGCGTCGGTGTCGAAGAAAGTGATCGGTCCGATGCCGCTGCGGCCGGCGACAAGATTGTCCCAGAAAGTTCCGACCGAATTGCCGAGTGGTGAAACGAGTCCGATGCCGGTGATGGCGACCCTGCGTTCGTTAGTCATGGGTGCGAGAAATAGGCGCTGGCCCGGCGATAGCCCCGGGCGTCATGGTGAGTCGGCACCAAAGCACCCGCGCCGGTGTTCCTGCAAGCCCTTTTCGATCCCCTTGCCGTTATCCGACCGCTCCTGACCGTGCCGAATCCTCCGCTCCGCCCCGCCCCGGGCCGGATCGTCCACAACCGCAACGGCGTCACAACGAACTCGGCCGGGCCCGCTCCTGCAGGTGCGCACAGCGCGGGCAGCGGGTGAGGTCGGCCTTGCCCCGATCCTCGTAGATCATGCCACAGTAGGAACAGAACACCAAATACTCGCGCCCGCGCCGGTCGCGCCGCCGTCGCAGGGCCGCTCCGACGAACCAAGCCAGCCCAAGGAACATCAACGAGCCGATCAGGTAGGCGGCCACAAGGTCGATCAGCGATACCTGGAACATGTCACTTCAAGATTAGCTGGGGCGGGTCCGTGAATGCTCACGATTCCTCAGGCATCCACCGCAAGATGCCCCATGTCAGGGACAGTTCAACCCCCTCGCCCGTCACCGAGCCGGTGTCCCGACTCCCGGTGGGCGGTACCAACCGGATCAAACCGGCGCCCTGCCAAATCTGCTCGTGCAGGTCTCGCTCCCCCTGCCCCAGTGGCATCAGGAAACGAACCCGGCCGTGCTGGTCCACGGCGGCCGAAAACTCGATCGGCAACAGGCCGGCCGCACGACGCCCGTCCGGCTGCAGCGCCGGCGCCTCGACCACCGTCCAACCGTCCAGCCCACCTGCCGCCCACGGGCGCCACGCCGGCACCCTGAGGCCATCGGGTTGTGGCACTGCCGGCAAGTCGGGCAAGCTGGCGGCCGGCCGGCCCAGCGACCCGGCCGGCAACAAGTCTGGCAGGCCGGCCTGGTCCCCCAGTTCCGGCAGGTCGAGCGGATGAAACCCATGGCTGGCAAATGACGGCTCCAGCCGCGGCGCGATCTCGCCCCAGTCGATCGCGTCCGGCGAGGGGGCCAGCGGCAGCGCGGAGGCCACCGTGCGGTCGGTGATCCGGCGCAGGATTCCGCGCGCCGCCGGGTCGGTCGGAGTCAGCAAGGTGATCTCCTGCCCACGCGGCAGGGTTCGTTCTGGCGTCGGGTAGGTCACCTGAAACAGGTAGAAAAAGATCGACAGCAGGGCCACGCTGACCAGTAGATAAATCGGCAGCCGCAGGCTGCGGTGCCGGCGCCGGCGCCAGTCGAACAAGGTCGACTGCCCGTCCGCCAGGCGCCTAGGCGGCTGGGCGCCCCCGCTGCCGTCCCCCGTCGAACCGGCGGGCGTGGCAGGATCATTGCTGCGGGTCGTGGATGCCATGGATGCAAACCGCGCGCCCGGGCATGGCGTCGGCCTGATGTAAGGTCGCCGCTGCCATCTGGATCGCAAGCCAATCCCGGCAGGTCCGCCACTCGCGGTCAGGGATTTCCGGCCGCGCCGGTGCCGCGGGTGGCAAAGGCCAGCGCATAGCCCTGCTCCAAGGCCAGGTTGGACACCTGCATGACCAGCCCGTAAGGCGCCAGCACATCGGCTTGGATGATCGCCTGACCGTGGCGCTCGCGATGCAGCAGCAGCAGTTCGGGCAACTCGGACAACTGCACCGGTTGATCATCCAGATACAGCCGGGCCACGCCCGTGCCGGCGGCCACGTGAATCAACAGCGGGTCGGCGAAAGGCTGCAGCGAGGCGCCGGATTCGGGCAGGTTGACGGATACCCCCGAGCGCACCACCAGCGAGGATGACAGCACGAAAAAAAACAACACCAACAACACGGTGTTGACCACCGGGCCAAGGAACAACAGCCCGCCGTGGGATCGAAGGTTGGTCTCGAGTTTCATGGTTTGGATGCCCGCCGCCGGACCCGCCCGCAGTGACCCGGCGGGCAGCGCCGGGGCGATTGACTTGAATTGGACTTAATGCCGCCTCAGCCCTTGGCCGGACCGCGTCCGCGCTCGCCCGCCACGGCCCCCTCACCCCGCCCGCGGTCCAGTTCGCGCTCCGACCGTTCGAGGCCCACCTCCGGAAAGGCGATGATCTGTCCGTCCGAACGCCACTCGTCCAGCAGGTTGAGAGTCTCAATCCCGGCCCGTTCCATGTCCTGCATCAGGGTCCGCATGTAGGCCGTGAGGTAGGAATACAGCAGGTAACTGAAAATCGCGACCGCAATCCCCACCGACGACGTCACCAGAGCCTGATAGACCCCGCGGGCGATGTCGGCGGGGGTGGCGAAACCGGCCACCGACGAAATGGCGGCAAACGAATCCACCAACCCCAACAGGGTGCCGAGGATGCCAATCAGCGGCGCGACGTAGGCAATGGCAGCCAGAATGGCCAGGTAACGCTCGAGCCGGGGCACCTCCAGTTGCGCAGTCTCCCGCACGATCTCCTTGAGATGGTCACGCGGAGCGCCCGCCCTCAGCAAGCCCGCCCGCACCACCCGCGGCACCGGTCCAGGCGTCGCCGAGCATTCGTGCAGAGCGCGGGTCAGGTTGCGCTTGCGCACCTGATTGCCAATGCCCTGCATGAACTCGGCCAGGTGAATCGAACAACGGTGGAAGAAGAAAAACCGCTCCAGAAAGATGGCCAGCGCAACCACACCGCAGGCTGCCAACAGGATAATGAGGGGGCCGCTTTTGCTGATCAGTTCGCTCATGATGACAAGGAAAGGCGGTCAACCGATGCAACGCTCCGCCAGAGGCCCTCCATCTGGAAAGCTTCCGGCCTGCCACAGGAGCGGGTCCCACCTTGGGTTCCCTAGTCCGAAATCGGCCCGAAATCCAGCAGCACAACCCGTTCCTTCCGCATTTATACCTCAACCCCACGATCGAGGCCAAGAAATTATTCGGAAACCTTAACCACCGCCGCCTGCCGGAAGCCGGGGCCAGCCCAATTCATCCAGCTTGGTCGGCCCGGTTCAGGATGCCTGAGCCTCGGGCGCCGGCGGTTTTCGGTCGGAATTTCTCCCAACCCCAAAAGTCGGCACGCCTTGCGGGCCCCCTGCCTTCCATCTTGCCCGGTTTTTTCTCCGCCCCTGCGCTGGCGCATTGATTCCGAGCCGCTCCCGGCGAACACTCCCCGGGCATCATCCCACCAGCCGCCGACCCGCCGCCATGACCACGCCATCCGATCCATCGAACCCATCCCAATCACCGGGCACCTCGTCGCCAGCCCCCAATACCCGGCTCGCCGACGGACGCGCCCCGGCGGTGGGCGACGACGAGCTGGAACTCAAGAATCCCCGCCCCGACCAAAGCCACGCTCAGGACGATGCCGACGTGGTGGCCCACCAGCTGCACGTGCGCCTGCTGACGCCGGAGGACGCAGACGACGTGGTCGCCATCTCCGAGAAAGTCTACACCCGAATCAACGCCAGCTGGTCCAAGGAGCGCGTGCTGCATCTGCTCGAACTGTTCCCCGAGGGCCAGGTCGGGGTTGAGAACGACGGCCGCATCGTCGCCTTCGCGTTCGCCCTCATCGTCGACTACAACTCGTTCGGCGACGACCACACCTACGACGAGATCACCGGTCACCTCGAGTTCACCACCCACGACCCCGACGGCGACGTGCTCTACGGCATCGAAGTCTGCGTCGATCCCGCGTTCCAGGGCCTGCGGCTCGGCCGGCGGCTCTACGACGCACGCAAGGAACTGTGCGAAAGCCTCAACCTGCGCGCCATCATCGCCGGCGGGCGCATGCCCAACTACAAGGAGCACAAGGAACAGCTGACGCCGCGCGAATACATCCAGAAGGTCCGCAACAAGGAGATCTACGACCCGGTGATGACCTTCCAGCTGAGCAACGACTTCCACGTCAAAAAGGTCCTCACCAACTACCTCAGCTACGACACCGAATCGCAGGCCTACGCCACCCTGATCGAGTGGAACAACGTCTACTACACCCGCAAGCGACGCCTGCTGGGGCGCCACACCGATGTCCGCCTCGGCGTGGTCCAGCTGCAGATGCGATCGACCGAGAATCTCCAGCAGTTCTTCGACCACGTCGAGTTCTTCATCGACGCCGTCAGCGGCTACAAAGCCGACTTCATCGCCTTCCCCGAATACGTTAACGCGCCTCTGATGGCGCCGTGGAACGAGGTCGGACCGGCCAAGGCGATCCGGAGGCTGGCGGAACTGACCGAGCCGGTGCGCGACTTCTTCGTCGCCAAGGCGGTCGAATACAACATCAACATCATCTCCGGCTCGATGCCGCACTACGACGGCGAGAAACTGCGCAACGTGGTCTACCTGTGCCGCCGCGACGGCTCCTGGGACCACCAATACAAGATCCACATCACCCCCAGCGAGGTCGCCGACTGGGGCATGGTCGGCGGCGACGAACTGAAGGTGTTCAACACCGACTGCGGGCGCATTGCCATGCTGATCTGCTACGACATCGAGTTCCCCGAACTGGGGCGGCTGCTGGCGCGCAAGGGCGTGCGGCTGGTGTTCGTGCCGTTCTGCACCGACACCGACACCGGCTACATCCGGGTCCGCGCCTGCGCCCACGCGCGCGCCATCGAGAACGAGTGTTACGTGGTCATTGCCGGCAGCGTCGGCAACCTGCCGCGGGTGGTCAACATGGACATCCAGTATGCCAAGTCGGCGGTCTTCAGCCCGTCGGACTTCGCCTTCCCCGGCGGCGCCGTGGTGGCCGAGACCACGCCCAACACCGAGACCACCTTGATCGCCGACATCGACACCGATCTGCTGAAGGACCTCAACATCCGCGGCAGCGTGCGCAACCTCCGCCAACGCCGCACCGACCTCTACTCCGTCAGCTGGCGCGGCCCCGGCGCTTGAACACCCGATGAACCCGGCGTGCGTCTGCCTCGCCCTCGAAACCCGCGCACCCGATGCGGCCCCTCATGCGAATGGATGGATGATTTGAAGGAGGCCGACTTGCCAAAATCAGCCCTCGCCAACCGCGCCCGGGTGTTTCACATTCCCATGGCCGCGCGTTCCACCCACTGAACCCACGGGGACGCCACCCCACCGCGCTGTCATTCGACAGCCTCAGACCCCATGATCTCATGAACACCCGCAAGCAACCGACCCCAACCCGAGTTCTCGCCCGTTCCAGGCACATTCTGCCGCTGGCCGCGGCCGCCCTGTGGCTGGCCCCTGTCGCCGGGAACGCCGACGAAGCCCCGACCCTGGAGCCGATCGAACCACGCCAGGTCTGGAGCGGCATCGAACTCAACGTGCCGGTCCAGATCACCGTTCCGCCGGACGGCAGCGACCGGCTGTTCCTCGTGCAGCAACGCGGCCAGATCCTGATCCTGCCAAGCGACCGCGAATCGACCGACACGAAAACCTTCCTCGACATTTCCGACCGCGACCTGGAGGAAAACAAGTTCGAGGAGGGCCTGCTGAACCTCAGCTTCCATCCGCAGTTCAGCGACAACCGACGGGTGTTCACCTTCCACACCGAGCAGAAGCCCAAGCGCATCATCGTCACCGAATGGCTGGTCGACGAGGGCGATCCCAACCGGATCGATCCCGACAGCGAGCGCGTGCTGCTCGAGGTCCAGCAGCCGTTCTGGAACCACAACTCCGGCAACATGCTGTTCGGCCCCGACGACCTCCTGTACGTCGCCATCGGCGACGGCGGGCGCCGCGACGATCCGCTCAACCTGTCGCAGAACACCTTCTCACTGATGGGCAAGATCCTGCGCATCGACGTCGACAGCACCTACGGCGCCCTGCCCTACGGAATCCCGGACGACAACCCCTTCTACGGCAAGGACGGCCACCGCGGCGAAATCTACGCGCTCGGCCTGCGAAACCCGTGGGGCATCCACTTCGATGAGGACGGCGACTTCTGGGTGGCCGATGTCGGCCAGGACCTGTGGGAGGAAATCAACCTGGTCGAGGCCGGCGGCAACTACGGCTGGAACTTCCGCGAGGGCGCGCGCGAGTTCCCCCAGCGACCATCCGATCCGCCGGCCGACCTCGAATTGATCGATCCCATCCACGAATACAGCCACGCCGATGGCATCAGCATCACCGGCGGCTTGGTGTATCCAGGCGGCCGCCGCGACGACCTCGCCGGGTGGTATGTTTACGGCGACTGGGGCACCGGCCGCATGTGGGCACTCAACTACGACAAGCAAGCCGGCGAGGTGGTGTCCAACCAGCTGATCCTCGAGACCATCATCGACGGTCAGGGCCGCGGCCAGATCCAGCCCACCGCCTACTGCTTCGACGAGCACGGCGAGATCCTCATCCTCTGTTGGAAGGGCGCCATTTACGAACTGCACTGAGGCAACCGCTCCCGGTTGCCCCCTACCACGCCCCGGGCCATGGCCGCCGCCGGCCTGGCCCGGGGTTGCTGCCCTTGTCCACCTTTCCCCACCGACCCGCCGAACCCACAGCCACCCCGTTTCATGACTGACACCGCTGACTCACCCAAACCGAATGACGACAATCTGTGGGACCGCATCGGCGGGCAGGACCGGGTGGATGCCCTGCTCGAGGCGTTTTACGTCCGTGTGCTGGACGATCCCGAGCTGGCGCCGTTCTTCAAGGACACCCCGATGGACCGGCTGCGGCGCATGCAGAGGGAGTTCTTCTCGACCGCACTCGGTGGCCCCCTGACCTACAGCGGCCGGCCGCTGGCGCATGTCCACCACGGCCTCGGCATCAAGCCGGTGCATGTCCAGTTGTTCGTTGAGCACTTGCTGGCCACCCTCAAGGACACCGACCTCGGAGAGGACGATGTGCAACGAATCTACGACCGCATCCACATCCAGGCTGACGAACTGATCGGCCGCGCCGGCGGCCTCGGCGGGTGATCGACTGGAAGCGGCCTCCTGCCGTCACCAGATGGCACCGCCCCCCGGCACACCGCCTCTCCCCGGCATCGCGCGCGCGGCGACCGCAGGTTGAATTGTCTTCAATTCGACCGGTGTGCGGGTCGATCGTAACTTGCGCCCGGTTCCTTCACGACCCCTGTCGCCTCCTGCGAATGAACCGGCCAATGTCAACCCCCACGCCTTGACTGCGAATTGCTTGACATTCCCCCGCTTCCGCCAGTTACCCCAAGGGGGCGGATCAAAGGGATTCCAATGCATTTTCCACGGCCCGGGACGTTGACACGGCTCGGGGCCGGGTGAATGGTTCGTCATCGTTGGTTCAACACCCTCAAGCCGGATCGCCGGCCGGTTCCAATCATGGCTTTTCGCCCACAGCCCCTGAAACTGAGCAACAGCGACGCTGATCTGGCGGACGACCTGCCGTTGCCATGGGGGGACGGCTCCATGCTCGGGGTGCGCAAGCTCAACGACAGCGGTCTGGTGCTGCACACCCGGCGCTGGTTCGATCTGGGCTCTGAGCTGGCACTCAGCCTGCAACTGCCTGAGAACGAGACCCCGCTGGCCGGCCGTGAGGACCGGCCCGTGTTCATCCACGTCCACGCCGCGGTGGCCGGGCGGAGGGTCGTGAAGGACTCCCCCATCGGGCGCATCTACGAAGTCACGCTGGTGTTCAACCCCAAATCCTCCGAACAACGCCGCCGCCTCAGCCAGATTGCCAGCGGCTTCTCCCGGGCCGGCATTGCCGTGCCCACCGAGCGCAACTCGCACACCGGCGAGCCGAACCCGCTGTTCGGGCTGAATTGAATTGCGTTGCTGCGGGCGCGCAGCCATTGACGCCGGCCGGCTTGCCTGAGCCGGCCCGCGCCCCGTTCCGCCTTTCGATTGCCCGTTCGCCGGCCCACACCGCCACCGGCACCCGCGTCAGAACGTTTTCCAAGGTCGGCCATTCCGGAGTTTGCATGACCGTGCGGTCGGTGCTCCGCTATGGTCCATCCGCATGGAGCTGCATCGATACCCCGACCCCGAGGCCATGGGCCGCGCCGCCGCCGAGACCGGTGCCGCTCGACTGCGCGCCGCGCTTGACCAATCGGCCGCGGCCACCATCATCGTGGCCACCGGCGCGTCCCAGTTCACCATGCTCGACCAGCTGGTGCAACAGCCGGACATCGACTGGCATCGCGTGCACGGCTTTCACCTCGACGAATACATCGGCCTGCCAATCACCCATCCGGCCTCCTTCCGCGCCTACCTGTGGCAGCGCTTCGTGCGCCGCCTGCCGCTGCCCCTGGCGGCGTTTCATTACCTCGACGGCGAGGGCAATGCCGACGCCACCTGCCGCCGGGTCGGTGAGATGATCCGCCAACGCCAGATCGATGTGGCGTTTGTCGGCATCGGCGAGAACGGCCACCTGGCGTTCAATGATCCGCCGGCGAACTTCGAAACCGAGGATCCCTACCTGGTGGTCGACCTCGACGAGGCATGCCGGCGCCAGCAGCTGGGCGAGGGCTGGTTCCCCGACCTCGACTCGGTGCCGCGGCAGGCGATCTCCATGTCGATCCATCGCATTCTGCAAAGCCGCACCCTGATTGTCACCGTGCCCGACGAGCGCAAGGCCGAGGCGGTGCGGGCGGCGGTCGAGGGACCGGTCACGCCCGATCTGCCGGCCTCGATCCTCCAGCGCCATCCGGATTGCCACCTGTTTCTGGACCAAGCCGCCTCCGGACGCTTGTCCAAAGCGGCCGCATCCGGTTAGAATGCCCGCCTCCGGCCGAACCAACCGCCTCCGGCTGTCCGGTGCCGACCCCTTGAGCCTGACATGAACACCCATCGATGATCGACCTGCAAATCAACGGCTACGCCGGCGTCGACTTCAACGAGCTGCAGGTCGATCCCGAACAGCTTGACCGCGCCTGCCGGCTGCTGGAACAGGACGGCGTGCGCTCGGTGCTGGTAACACTCATCACCGACGACCTCGATCGCCTGGAACTGAAACTTCGTCACCTGGCGGCGTTGCGCGAGGAGATCCCGGCCGCCGGGCGGTTGATCGCCGGGTTTCACGTCGAGGGGCCGTTCCTCAATCGAGAGCCCGGATTCGCCGGCGCGCATCCGGCCGACAAGATGCGCCCGGCCGACCCCACGGCCGCGGCACGGCTCTACGAGGCGGCCGCCGGGCTGCTGAAACTGGTGACCCTGGCACCCGAGAGCGACCGCGGCGCGCGCACCACCCGCTGGCTGGTGGAGCACGGCGTCCGGGTGGCGGCCGGACACACCGACGCCAGCCTCGACCAACTGCGGGGCGCCATCGACGAGGGGCTGACCATCTTCACCCACCTCGGCAACGGCTGCGCCCGCCGGCTCGACCGCCACGACAACATCATCCAGCGCGCCCTGGCCTTGCGCGACCATTTGTGGCTGTGCTTCATCCCCGACGGCGCGCACATCCCCTGGTTCGCTCTCGACAACTACCTGCGGCTGGCCGGGGTGGAGCGCAGCGTGTTGGTCACAGACGCCATCAGCGCCGCACGCATGCCGCCGGGCGACTACCATCTCGGGCGCCTGCCGGTGCATGTGGGACCGGACCTGGTGTGCCACCTGCGCGACAGCGAGCACCTGGCCGGGTCCACCCTGACATGGCCGCGCATCCGCGAGCAGGCGGCGGCGATTCTCGAGTTGTCTGAAACCACCCTGCACCGGCTCACGTTCACCAACCCGGCACATGCCCTCGGCTTGCCGACCGCCTGAACCGTCCGTCCAACCCCCGCGACTTCGCATCCATCCCCGAAACCACAAGCATGTCCACTATCGCCCCCGTCCAGCGCCTGCGCATGATCGGCCCCGCCATTATCGTGGCAGCGGTCGTCTGCGGACCCGGCTCCATCCTCACCGCGTCGCGCGTCGGAGCCAGCTACGGTTACTCGTTTGTCTGGCTGATCGTGCTGCTGGCGGTCCTCATGACCTGCTCGACCGCGCTGGCCGCCCGAATCGGCGTGTCGCTCGAAGCCACGCCATGCCGCGAGGTGTCCAACCGCATCGGCTTCGGTTGGGGGCTGGCGGTCGGCCTGATCGTATTCCTCATCACCGCCGGGTTCCAGACTTCGAACAACATCGCCGTGCTCACCGCCCTCGGCGCGCTGCTGCCCGAGGACACGCGGCTGCCGGTCGATCTGCCGCTGCTGCTGGTGGCGGCCCTCAACGTCGGACTGATCGCCGTGGTCTACAAGTCGCGCGAACTCTACCGCCCGGTCGAGCTGTGCATGAAGGCGTTCGTGCTGGTCATGGTGGTGGCGTTCCTGATCAACGCGATCTTTGCCCGGCCGTCGCTCTCCGCCGCGCTGGCCGGGCTGGTGCCACGGCTGCCCGGCGGCATGTCGGACACCGCCTTCCTGGCAGTGGCCGGACTCACCGGCACCACCTTCTCCATCACCGGCGCCATGTATCAGGCCTACCTGGTACGCGACCGCGGCTGGGGACTCGACCACCTGCGGCGCGGCTGGATCGACTCGGTGGTCGGCATCAGCGTGCTGGCGTTCATCACCATGGTGATCATGCTGACCGCGGCCGCCACCTTCTTCGGCACCCCTGCGGCCGACGAACTCAACACCCTGGGAGACGTGGCGGCACAGCTTCAACCGCTGTTCGGCCCGGCCGCCGTGGTCCTGTTCACCATCGGCATCTTCGCCGGCGCGCTGAGTTCCTTCCTCGTCAACAGCATGATCGGCGGCCAGTTCCTGGCCGACGGTCTCGGCCGCGGCGACTCGATGGATTCCGCCTGGGCCAGGCACGGCACCGTGATCGCACTGCTGACCGGCTTCGCCGGCACCCTGGTCGGCAGATTGACCCCGTTCGACCCCGTGACGCTGATCATCATGGCGCAGTCAGCCACCGTGCTCGGCCTGCCCGCGTTGGCGCTGACCTTGATCTTCCTCGCCAGCCGCCGTCGCGCCGACGGCCGGCGGGTGGCACCGATGTGGCTGTTGCTGGTCGCGTCCACCGCCATCCCCATCACCCTGGCGCTGGCCATCCGCACGGGCTTGAACCTCTACACCCGCTTCACCGGCGGGTAACAAAGAACAAAGAACAAAGAAC
>SKLO01000570.1 GCA_007123195.1 Verrucomicrobiales bacterium
CTGAAGGGCACCACCACGACCTCCTCGGTGGGCGGGTAAACCGGCAGCGGAGCGGCCGCCACCAGCACCAGCGGGTCGATCCCCTGCTCGGACCGGGCGCTGCCCAGTGGGGCGTCGCCCGAGGTCACGGTCACCCGCACCCGCGCCCGCGCCAGTTGGTTCGCGTGCAGCACGCCGCCAATGGCCTGACGCAGCAACGCCTCGCCCGGCGCCGGGATGCCCAACATCGCCGCTGATCGCTCCAACCGCCGCCAGTGGCGGTGCAGGGCGAATGGTTCGCCGTCCCACGCCGCCAGGGTCTCGAACACTCCGTCCCCGACCAACAAACCGTGATCGAACGGCGACACCCCGGCATCCCGCGCCGGCAGCAACCGGCCGTTGAGCCAAACGGTGGTTTCAAGCCGATGCCCGCCGGCGGCTGCCACCCCGCGGGTGGAAAAGGTCTGGATGGCCATGCCGCAATCTAACCCGCGAATCCACCGGTTGCCCACCCGGGATTCACCGCGTCGATGTTCACAAGCCAACGCCGCGAGCAGCACCCGCCGCACCCCGATGCGCAGGAAATTCTCCACCACCCCCGGCGATCCCTCGAATTCTGCTGGCGCCCGCCCGGTTTCGGGTTACCAGCGACCACCAACCCGTCGCATGCTGCCTTCCTTTCTCACCGCCGCCCTGTTCGCCATGTCGGCGGTCTGTGGCCGGCGCGCCGCCGACCGATTCGGCGCCCTGCAGGCCAATGCCATCCGGCTGGTGATCGCGGTCGCCTGCCTCGGACTCGCCACCTGGATCTTCAACGCCGACGGATTCGCCCCCCGCACCACCACCTGGCTGGTCATCAGCGGGATCATCGGCTTCGGTCTCGGCGACATCGCCCTCTACCTGGCCCTGCCGCGGCTGGGCTCACGCCTCACCCTCCTGATGAACTTCTGCACCGCGCCCATGTTCGCGGCCGTGGCCGATTTCCTCCTGGTCGGCGAAACCATCCGTCCCCTCGAGGCCCTCGCCGGCGCGGTGGTCCTCAGCGGCGTGGCACTGGCGCTGATGCCGGAAGCGATGCACCGCGACAGCAGCGGTCGCCTGGTCAATCCGCTCTTCACCGCCGGGGTCATCTGGGGCGTGCTGGCAGGCTTCGGTCAAGGCGTCGGCGCCTCGTTCAGCCGCTTCGCCCACGGTTTTGCCGAACACGAACAGGTCCGCCTCACCGGCATGGGCGAGGCGTTCCAGCGTGCGTCCGGAGGGGTCGTCATTGCCCTGCTGGCGTGGGTCCTGATGCGCTGGTGGCATCGGCGGCCCAACCGTCCCCGCCCCGCTGCAGCCACCCCGACCGGCACCGCCACGGATCCGACCGGCCAGACTGCCCCGACCGTCCGGCCAATCCCGTGGCGCACCCCGCGCCGCGCCTGGTGGTGGTTGGTCGGTGCCGCCTTGTTCGGACCGGTGATCGGCGTCAGCTGTTTCCAGTGGGCCCTCCACACCGCTCCGAGCGCGGTGGTATTGATCATCGTGGCCACCTCGCCGCTGCTGGTCATTCCCCTCGCCCGCTGGCTGGAACAGGACCGCCCCCGCCCGATCGCACTGCTGGGATCCGTGATCGCGGTTCTCGGGCTGGCTTTCCTGCTCAGTGTGCGCTCCGCCGGCTGAGCCCGTCCAACCCACCCCCGCCGCCTCCGGCACCCCGACCGGCCGTCGCCAAGCCAGTTCGACAGCGCCGTCACCCGCTGCAACACGCGGCTTGAACACACGGCCGGTCCTGAACTATTCTCCAACGTCCGGCGCCCCCGGCTGTCCACCAAGCATCGCGTTCACGTTCATCGTCATGAAACCGTTTCCCACTCCGCCCCCGCCGCCCTTTGCACGGCCCCCGGCATCGCCGTTCCCGGCCGTCGCCACCCTGGCCCTCATGACCGCGGTCGCCCTGCTGCCGCTGGCATCATGGACCACCCCGGCCCATGGCTCGGAACCGTCCGCCCAGACCGAGGCCAATGTCGACGCCGACCCCTACGCCGCCGTCGTCCGGGTGGAGAACTCCGCCATCCAACCCGACTACGCCACACCCTGGAACGCCGGCTCACCGCGCGGCGGCAGCGGCAGCGGATTCTACATCGGCGACAACCGCTTCCTCACCAACGCCCATGTCGTCAGCAACAGCGCCCGGCTGGTGCTGCGCAAGATCGACAACCCCCAGCCACTGCCCGCCCGGGTCAAATACATCGCCCATGACTGCGACCTGGCGATGCTCGAACTGATCGATCCCACCCCGTTCGAGGACGTCGAGCCGATGCAAATCGGCGGCGTCCCCAGGCTCGACACCGAAGTGCTGGCGGTCGGCTACCCGATCGGTGGCGAACGGCTGTCGGTCACCCGGGGCGTGGTCTCGCGGATCGACTTTGTGACCTATGCCCACAGCGCGGTCGACCAGCATCTGGCAATCCAGATCGATGCCGCGATCAATCCCGGCAACTCGGGCGGGCCCATCCTGCAGGATGGCAAGGCCATCGGCGTCGCCTTCCAGGGCGTGCCCGGAGCGCTGGCCCAGAACGTCGGCTACATCATCCCCACCCCGGTGGTCGAACGCTTCCTCACCGACGTCGAATCGGGCAGCTACGACCACTACGTCGATCTTGCCATCAGCGATTTCGCCATCCAGAACCCGGCCCAGATCCAGGCGCTCGGCCTGCCCGACGACGGCATCGGCGTGATGGTCGCCAATGCCGACAGTGCAGGCTCGGCCGCCGGCGCAATCCACCGCGGCGACGTGATCCTGGCCATCAACGGCTCGCCGGTGTTCAACAACGGGCTGATCCGTGTCGACGGCGAGTTCGTCAACATGAACGAGATCGTCGAACGCAAGTTCGCTGGCGACGTCATCACCCTCAAGGTCTGGCGCGACCGCCAGGAAATCGAGGTCGACGTCGAGCTGAAGCGCTACTTGCCCTACCTCATCCAGGCCAATCAATACGACCAGCGGCCGCGCTACTCGCTCTACGCAGGGCTGCTGTTCCAACCGCTCGACCGCAACCTGCTGGCGGCGCACAACATCAACAACGCCACCATCAACTACTTCTTCAATTACTACACCACCGACGAGCTTTACATGGATCATCCCGAGGTCGTGCTGCTGACACAGATCCTGCCGGACGCCATCAACAACCACTTCGGCAACTACAACCACCGCGTGGTCAAGGAGATCAACGGCACCCGTATCCGCACCCTGCAGGACGCCCACGACGCCCTCCGCGACGCCGACGCCGACGAGCGCGGCTTCCTGGTGATCCGGCTGCACGACCTCGAACGACCGCTGGTGCTCGACCGCGAGGACATCGACGCCGCCCACGCCCGCATCCTCGAGCGCTACGGCGTGCCCGAGGATCACTTCCTCGGCAACGGAGCAGAACCGCCGCCACCCGCCCCGGACCACGCCGCCGACGACGACGCCAACTGATGCCGGACCCTGACTATCCCATTCAAGCCTGCTGCACGCCATGACCACCATCCTTTTTCCCCACCGCAAACGTCGCATCACGGCCAAGCCACGCCCCCTGCCGCCCCCCTTCGCCGCCCCGCTGTGGGCCATGCTCATTGCCACCACCATCGTGGCCATGGTGGCCCTGGCAGGATTCCAGGCCGCCGCCCCGCTGCAGGCCATGGACGACGACGGAGACATGCCGCCGGACAGCCCCGCCACCGGCGAGTCGCTCGACGAAACCGGCTCCGACATGCCGGTCGACCCGGGCGTCCCGGTGGTGGAAATGCCGCCGCCGCCCGACGGTCCCGATCCGCTCGCGTCCGTCATCCGTGTCAACAGCACCCTTCAGGCCAACGACCCGCGCGTTCCCTGGCGCAAGACCGGCATCAATTCCCGCAGCGGCCTCGGCATCCTCATCCAGCCCCACAAGATCCTCGTCACCGCCTCGTTGATCGCCGACGCCACCCACCTCGAACTCGAGCAACCGGAAAGCGGCCGCAAGGTCGGGGCCCGGGTGCTGGCGGTCGATTACGAAAGCGAACTCGCGATCCTCACCACCGCCGAACACGAGGACGCCGACCGCTTCTTCGCCGGCACCGAACCGGTGGAACTGGACGACCCCGCCAGTGTCGGCGACCAGCTGCACATCTGGCAGATCGAAGCCAACGGCCGGCCGGTCGTGACCCCCGTGCAATTGCTGCGCATCGAGGTCGGCCGCTACCACCTCGACACCCAGCAACTGCTCACCTACCTCGGCCAGGGCAGCCTGCGCAGCCACGCCGGCAGCTACACCGTGCCCGTCATGCGCGACGGCCGCCTCAGCGGCATGGTCATGCGCTACGACAACAACCAGCAGCTCACCACCATCCTGCCAACGCCGATCATTCGCCAGTTCCTCACCGACCTCGAGGACGGCGAACTCGGCGGCTTCCCCAACCTCGGCATCCAGTTCAGCCCCACCCTCGACGAACAGTTCCGCCGCTACCTCGGCATCGACGACATCACCGGCGGCGTCTTCGTCCGCCGCGTCCTGCCCGGCTCCTCCGCAGCCAGGGCCGGCATCGAGGTCGGCGACGTGCTGCTGGCCGTCGACAACTACAACATCGACGCCCGCGGCTTCTACGAAGACCCCGTGTTCGGCCGGCTCGCCATGAGCCACCTCGTCAGCGGCGCCCGCCTGGTCGGCGAGGAGGTCGAGGCCATCGTCTGGCGCGACGGTCAGGAGGTCGTGCTGGGCGCCGTTCTGGAACGCCGGCCACCCACCGACTTCCTGGTCGAACCGCACCTGATCGACCGCGCCACGCCCTACGTCATCTGCGGCGGCCTCGTGTTCCAGGAACTCACCGAACCCTACCTGCGCGCCTTCGGCCGCAACTGGTCGGACGACGCCCCGTTCCGCCTGCTGCACGCCTGGCGCAACCCGGAATACTACGAGGAACAAGGCTGGCGCAAACTGGTGTTCCTCAACGCCGTCATTCCCACGCCCGCCGTACAGGGCTACGAACGCCTGTCATCGCTCATCCTGACCAAGGCCAACGGTCGCGAAATCCGCAAAATCGAGGATCTCGTCGAGGCCATCGACCATCCCGACAACGGCCTCCACACCTTCGAGTTCAGCGACTACCCGTTCCTCATCCACGTCGATGCCGAAGCCGCCGAACGCGACAACCAACAGGTGATCACCGACTACTACCGCATCCCCGCCCTCAGCCGCGCCCGCGACCAGCCACTGCCGGAACGCGAACAACCGGCCATCCGCCCCGACCCCGACAGCGAACCGGACGAAGGTGCCGCCGGCGGCGGCCAGGTCAGCGCGCCCCAAGCCACATCCGACCGCCCCACACCCGCCCACTCGTGAACTTCCTTGTGAACCTTGATCCTGTGGCCGGACAACCTCAGGCTGGAGAACAAGCGGAGTGCGCACCCCCACTAACCGTCGGTCGCCCCCTCACACCCGCACCCGCAACCCCCGCGCACTGAACAACCGCCCCGCCGCCGGGGCGCCCGCCCCGCGCATCCGGCATGCCCCGCGCTTGCGCCTGGGCCCGAACCGCTCCCTGGCCGCCGCGAACGCCTCGTTGACGAACTCCCGGCTGCCAATCACCGCTCCATCGCTGAAATACCTCACCCGATGCCGCAGCATCGCCGCCATC
>SKLO01000035.1 GCA_007123195.1 Verrucomicrobiales bacterium
TCCGCCATGAATCGATCAGCCCGGCCATCGCCAGCGACACCGCCCGGCGCCTCCATGGCAGCCCGGTGCGCGACTATGTCGACTTGTCCCAGGCCGAGCGCGTGCTGACCGTCGACTGCGATTTCATGGGGCTCGACCGCCACCACGGCAAGGCCGTGACCGACTTCATGGCCGGCCGCAAGGGCGAGTCCGCCGACGACCCGATGAACCGGCTCTACGCCGTCGAGAACCGTTACACGCTGACCGGCGGCATGGCCGACCATCGCCTGCCGCTGCCTGCCTCGCGCATGGCCGCGTTCGCCGCGGCTCTCGCCACCGAACTCGGGGGCAGCCTCGGCGGTGAACTGAATCAAGTCGCCGCCTCTTATCCCGGCAAGGTCGACGACCGGACCATGGAGTGGCTCAGGCCCGCCGCCGCCGACCTCGCCAGTCACGCCGGCAAGGCGGTCGTGCTGGCCGGCAGCCAGCTCGAGCCGGCCGTGCACACCCTCGTCGCCGCCATCAACCGCGCGCTCAACGCCTACGACGGCATCATCCGCCAGCTCGCCGATACCGGCAGCGAGGGCGTCGAATTCGGTTCCATCGCCGACCTCGCCGCCGCCGCCACCGAGGGTGAGTTGGAGTCGCTGTGGATCCTCGGGCCCGGCGATCCGGTCTACGACGCCCCGGCGGATCTCGACCTCGGCTCCGTCCTGGCCGACCACGTGCCACAGGTGATCCACCTTGCCCTGCGGAAAAACGCCACCGCGAGCGCGGCCAACTGGGTCCTGCCGGCCGCCCACTACCTTGAAACCTGGGGCGACACCCGCACCGCCGACGGCAGCTACTCGATCGTCCAACCGATGATCCTGCCCCTGTTCGGCGGCGCCTCCGACCTGCAGGTGCTGCTCGCCCTGCTCGGCCGCTACAAGTTCGCCGAGCAACCCACCGCCGGCGTCGAGGACATCGACCCCGAGGCCGATCCCATCGACCCCGAAGCCGACCCTGGAGACCAGGACCCGGCCGCCGACGACCTTCCCGGCGACCCCGCCCACGCCGCCGTGCGCGAGACCTTCCGCGCCATGATTGGCGACGCCGATGAGGAACTGCAGTGGAGTTACCTGCTGCGCGACGGATTTGCCAAGGACAGCGGCTTTGCCGGGAGTTCGGCCACCGTGGACTTCGACGCCGCGCGCGAAATCGTCTCCAGCGCCATCAACCGCTCGCAGGTGAGCCGCGAGAACTTCGAACTGGTGTTCGCCCCCGACCACTCCATGTGGGACGGCCGCTACATCAACAACGGCTGGCTGCAGGAGGCGCCCGACCCGATCACCAAGCTGACCTGGGACAACGCCGCCTGGCTCAGCCCGCGTACCTTCCGCGAACTCGGCCTGCGCCGCGCCGGCCAAATGATCCGCATCACCCTGGGCGACCGCAGCCTGGTAATCCCGGCGCTCGAAGCGCCCGGCCACGCCCATTACTCGATCACCCTGCCGCTCGGCTACGGCCAGCAGGACACCGCCGGACTGGTGGGGGAGGGGACCGGCTTCAACACCGGATCACTTCGCACCAACGAAGAGCCGTTTGTCGCCACCGGCGCCAGGGTCGAACCGCTGCGCGAGTTCCACCCCTTGGCCGTCACCGCCGAGCACTACAGCATGAAAGGGCGCGCGCTGGCGCGCATGAACACCCTGGACAACTGGCGCAAGAACGACACCTTCGCCGCCTACCAGGGCATGGACTCCCACATCCCGGAGAACATCACGCTCTACAAGGGACAAATCGGCCGCCGCACCGAGGACAACCCCGAAGGTTTCGATTACGAGCGCCTGCACCAGTGGGGCATGACCATCGACCTCAACCAGTGCATCGGCTGCAACGCCTGCCTGGTGGCCTGCCAGTCCGAGAACAACATCCCCATCGTCGGCAAGTCCCAGGTCATCCGCGGCCGCGAGATGCACTGGATCCGTCTCGACCGCTACTTTGCCACTCCTGACACCGTCAAGGAGCAGCCCACGATGGAGCAACTCGACAATCCGGAGATGATCGTCCAGGCGGTCGCCTGCCAACAGTGCGAGAGCGCCCCCTGCGAGGTCGTCTGCCCGGTCAACGCCACCGTGCATACCGAGGAAGGCCTCAACGCCATGGCCTACAACCGCTGCATCGGCACCCGCTACTGCGCCAACAACTGCCCCTACAAGGCGCGCCGCTTCAACTACTTCGACTACAACAAGCGCAACCCGCTCGCCACCGCCGACACGCCGGTCGGCGAGATCGGCAACCTCTACCTCGGACCCCTCGGCGAGCGCGCCGACACCGAGCTGTCCAAGCTGCAGAAGAATCCCAACGTCAGCGTCCGCATGCGCGGCGTGATGGAGAAATGCACCTACTGCGTGCAGCGCCTTGAGGAAGCCAAGATCCGCCACAAACAGCTGGTCCGCGGATCCGGCGACGTGCGCATCCCGGCCGATGCCGTCAAGGTCGCCTGCCAGCAGGCCTGCCCGGCCGGCGCCATCGAGTTCGGCGACCTCGCCAACCCCGACAGCCGCATCAACAAGGTCAAGGCCAACCCGCGCAACTACGAGCTGCTGAAATACGTCGGCACCGTGCCGCGCACCACCTACCTGGCCCGCATCAAGAACGTCAACAAGGACATGCCGGGCTACCAGGACATCGGCGTGCTGACCCACAAGATGCACTGATCCGCCGTCGCGACCATTCCCGTCCACCAGCCCTTTTCCGACCGTCATCACCATGGCCGAAGCCGACGCCACCAACCAGCCGTCCAACGGATCCGCGCCCGCCACCTCCATCCAGGTGCTCAAGCGCGAGCCGCTGATTCTCAACAACCGCTCCATGGGTTGGGTCACCAACCGCGTGGCCGGAATCATTGAGAACCGGCAGCCGCTGCTGTGGTGGCTGCTGTTCATCCCCAGTTCCCTGATCGCCCTCATCGGCGTCGGTGGCGGCCTCACCTACCTGGTCTCCACCGGAGTCGGCGTATGGGGCTCGAACAACACCGTCCTGTGGGCCTGGGACATCACCAACTTCGTCTTCTGGATCGGCATCGGCCACGCCGGCACGCTGATCTCCGCCATCCTGTTCCTCACCAGACAAAACTGGCGCACCTCGATCAACCGCGCCGCCGAGGCGATGACCATCTTCGCCGTCACTTGCGCCGGCATCTTCCCCGCCTTCCACGTCGGCCGCGTCTGGATGGCCTGGTACCTCGCCCCCATCCCCAACGCCAACGCCATCTGGCAGAACTTCAAGAGCCCGCTGCTGTGGGACGTGTTCGCCGTCTCCACCTACTTCACCGTCTCCCTCATCTTCTGGTTCATGGGCATGGTGCCCGACCTCGCGACCCTGCGCGACCGCGCCAAGGGCTTCATCGGCAAGATCTTCTACGGCACCCTCGCGCTCGGCTGGCGCGGCGGCAACCGCCAGTGGCGCCACTACGAGATGATGTACCTCCTGCTGGCCGCCCTCTCCACCCCGCTGGTGCTCTCGGTGCACTCGGTCGTGTCTTTCGACTTCGCCACCTCGGTTGTGCCCGGCTGGCACACCACCATCTTCCCGCCCTACTTCGTCGCCGGCGCCATCTTCGGCGGCTTCGCCATGGTGCTCACCCTCATGATCCCGGCCCGCAAGATCTACGGACTGCAGGACCTGATCACGATGAAGCACATCGACAACATGGCCAAGATCATCCTGCTCACCGGGTGCATCGTCGGCTACGCCTACATCATGGAACTGTTCATCGCCCTGTTCTACGGCGGCAACAAGTTCGAGCACGACGCCTTCTACCTGCGCATGTTCGGCGACTACGCCGCCCCCTACTACTGGGCCATGATGTTCTGCAACGTTATCTCGCCGCAGCTGTTCTGGGTCAGGAAGTTCCGCCACAACCTGTGGGTCGTCATGGCCGTCTGCATGTGCGTCAACGCCGGCATGTGGTACGAACGCTTCGTCATCATCGGCACCACCCTCACCAGGATGTGGCTGCCGGGCGAGTGGAACGACTTCAGCCCCAGCATCAGCGACATCGGGCTGTTCATCGGCACCATCGGCCTGTTCCTCGCCCTGTTCCTGCTCTTCATGCGCTTCCTGCCCTGCATCAACATGTCCGAGGTCAAGTGGACCCTGCCGGAAGCCGACGCCCACTACGGCGAACACAAATCCAGCCTGCCCGAAGCCCGCGAGTCGGTCTACGAGGACCAGAACCGCACCCCTGACGGAATCGTCGACCTGCCGGCCGACGCCATCGCCAACAACCCGGGCACCGCAAGCGCCTGAACCGACCGCACCCGGCCGGCCTTTCCGCCGCCGCCAATCCACGAGCCACCATCACCAACGTGAGCAAGTCCCTGAAACGAGTCTACGGCTACCTGGCAGAGTTCGACAATGCCCAGGCTCTCTACAAGGCCGCCAAGAAGGTCCAAGGCGCCGGTTACCGCCGCTGGGACACCCATTCGCCCTATCCCATCCACGGCATGGACGCCGCCATGGGCCTCGGTCGCTCGCGCCTGCCCTACTTCGTGTTCTTCGGCGGCGCGTTCGGCCTGCTGCTCGGCTTCTCCTTGGCCTACATTACCCAGGTCCAGATCTATCCCACCGTGGTCCACGCCAAACCGACCAACATCTTCACCACCCCGGCGTTCTTCCCGGTCATGTTCGAGCTGACCATCCTGATCTCGGCCTTCACCACCCTGTTCGGCTGCCTCGCCATGATGCAGCTGCCGCGCCTCAACCACCCGCTGTTCAACTCAAGAGGCTTCCGCCGCTTCTCCGACGACGGCTTCTTCATCTCGGTCGAGGCCCGCGACCCGCGGTTCTCCCAGGAGGACACCCGCCAAATGCTGCTCGACGCCGGCGGCAAGAACCTTGAACTCATCCAGGAGGAAATCTGACCGCACCCGCGCGCCCCGCCCGGACGCGCCAACGCCCAGACCGCTTCGCTTTCCGCCGACCGCCTGATCCGATCATGTTGCGCATCTTCTTCCTGTCCTTCATCCTGCTCGCCCTGCTGATCTTCGCATGGGCCGGCCCCCGCGGCGCCACCTTCCGCCAGCCTCCGATCGAGGTGTTCCCGGACATGGACCGCCAGGCCAAGGTCATGTACCAGACCGACTCGGACTTCTTCAGCGACGGCGTCGCCGCCCGGCGCCCGATCGAGGGCACCCTGCCGATCGGCTACCAACTGCCCTCCACGCCCGCCGCCGACGGCGGCCGCCCCGACGGCCCTAGCTTCACCCACGGGCCCGACTACATCAACACCGGCCGCTTCGGCGACTACTGGGGCGACGGCATCCCGGCCGAGTTCGAGGTCGACGCCGCGTTCATCGAGCGCGGCCGCGAACGCTACAACATCCACTGCAAGGTCTGCCACGGCGCCTCCGGTGACGGCCGCGGCGTCACCCAGTCGTTCGGCATCCTCAATGCCGCCAACATGATCGATCAGGCGTTCAGCGATCCGGCCAGCCCCACCTACCGCCCCGACGGCTCCATCTACGACACCATCGCCAACGGCCGCAACCTCATGGGACCCTACGGCTCCAGCATCAACGTCCACGACCGCTGGGCCATCGTCGCTTATCTCCGCGCCCTGCAATGGGCCGTCAA
>SKLO01000422.1 GCA_007123195.1 Verrucomicrobiales bacterium
AGTCGGGAGTCGGGAGTCGGGAGTCGGGAGTCGGGAGTCGGGAGTCGGGAGTCGGGAGTCGGGAGTCGGGAGTCGGGAGTCGGAGGGCGGAGGGCGGAGGTCGGAGGTCGGAGGTCGGAGGTCGGAGGGCGGAGAATCACCAAGCCAGTCGCCGGCAGGCAGGGTGAGGTAGACATTCTTGTCTGCCGTGCCAATGCATCGCCAAGGGAACGCCTGTAGGTCCGTGAATCAGGATTACCGGTCCCGGCCGCCCGGCTCCCCGCGCGCGGCGGGCGAGTCGGGCAGGGCCTGCTCCAGCAACAGCCGGCCGCTGCCGAACAGCACGCGTGCGTTGCGGCCGATCACAGTGCGGGATCGGTCGGCCAGAACCAACCGGCCGAGCAGACGGGTGCGGGACTCGGGCAGCACGCTGGCGATGGCGGACCAGACCACATCGAGGTTGAACGACTCGCCGGCGGGCGGCACGGCCACCGGCACCACCTGAGCGGTGGCCACGCCGAAGGTTTCGGCGATCGAGCGCACGCAGGTTTTCATCTGCGCCACCTTGGTCGCCCGGGCCTCGGTGCGGGCGGAGGCGAACAGGCGGCGCACGCGCTCGTCGAGTTCATACGGGGGCGACCACTCGGCCTTGGGATCGAGCTGGTCGACGTGGGTGACCGCCACCAGCAGCGGCGGGGCATGACCGCGCCAGTGTTTTTCGAACCCCTTCAGCAGTTGGCGGAAGGCGGTGACCTCCTGGTCGCGGTCGGGGCGCACGGCCGAGGTGACCCAGACCAGCACGTGCGCGGCGGCGGACGACGACTTGGCGCTGGCGCGACGGATGACCTTCGAGGGTTCGGCCTCGTGACGCAACCGCACGACCTCGCGGCCGTTGCTGGCGATGACGCTGTCCTGGCCGTCCCGGGCGTCGGTGCGGGTGTAGCCGTCGCCACCGATGGCGATCAATTGGCCGAGCGCGCGGGCGAGGGTGCGCTTGCCGGTCTGGCGGCCGCCGGTGACGATCACCTCGACCGGACCGGGCGCGGTTTCGGGGCGGTCGGCGGGTGCAAAGCCGAGCGCCTGGATCTCGTCGTGGGCCACCCGCAAGCGACCGGAATACAGCCCGATCATCGAGTGACCAAGGGCGCGCAGCAGGTCGCGCGAGGCCTGGACCTTGACCGCGTTGACCAGCGCGCCGCCGGGGCCACCGCCGGCCTGGTCGGCCAGTTCCTTGATCAACAAGGCGGGGATCCTGGTGACGTCCAGTGCGCCGCGAACCACGGCAAACGCCAGGTTGCCCCGCCGAAACACCTGGCCGGCGGCGGGGGCCAAACCGGCCGCCTTGACCGCCACACCGATGTGCAGGGAACGGATCAGGGGAAAGTGGGCCACTGAAAACCGGCGCAGGTCCCGCATGGTGTTCTCCAACACCAGCAACACCTCGGGCACGGTGATTTCGGCCACCGGATTGTCGGCGGCGGGATGGAAGCAGCCGGCGATCTCGCGGACCATTTCGAACGCGCTTTCCG
Source organism: Verrucomicrobiales bacterium (assembly GCA_007123195.1). Lineage (GTDB taxonomy): Bacteria > Verrucomicrobiota > Verrucomicrobiia > Verrucomicrobiales > SKLO01 > SKLO01. Next base: position 1,509 of record SKLO01000422.1, read on the forward strand.
CCAGGGTCTCGGGGGTGAGCGTCGCCTCGCGGATGGCGGACGCGCGCTGGTTGACGTGCTGCCAGGCCCGGGTCTCGTCCCCGCCCCAGCCCCAGGCCGGGTCGGGCGGTTGCTCGACCGCATCGGCCGAATCCGGCTCGGGCGATTGCCGGTCCCGCTGGCGTTGGCGCGCGAGCCGCCAGCGCAGCAGGGCGGCCACCACGGCACAAGCGGAGGAGATGATCAGCAGGATCAGCCCGTGCCCGCCCTGGATGAACCACAGCACGCCGGCCACCGGCAGGATCAGCAACAGCACCAGCATCGGTGCCAGCGGAAGAAACAAGGCGCGGCGTTCCCAGCACAGCGCCCCGAGGTGACGAAGCATCGAGCGGTGGATCATGTCAGGCCGCGTGGTCGGGGTTGGGCGGGTCGGCGGACGGGCGTCCAAACCAGCGTTTTCGCGCCGGGGCCTGGCTTTTTCGTCGGGGCGCCTCCTTGACCGCGTTGCGGAAGGCGGCGCGGATGGCGGCCTTGTCGACCGGTTGTCCGCTTTGGATCTGGTCGAAATAGGCGCAGGCGGCGCGGCCGAGCGCCCAGGTGAAGGCAAACGCCGCGGCACCGTTGATCGGCGCGGCCAACAGCGCGGCCGGGGTCAGCTTGACCAACTCGCGCAGGCCGAATTTGAGACCGAACGGCAGCAGCGCGCCAATCCCCAGCGAGCCGGCCAGCGCGGCGTATTGCTTGCGGTTGATCGAGATGCCGTAGTGGGTGGCCAGGGCCGAGATCATCGCCGCGCAGATCGCCAGCATGGAGCCGGTGCCCACCACCGGGATCATGGCACCGGACCCGGCCTTGAAGGCGTAGGCGCGGATGATGACCGCGGCATCGCGGTTGACGGCGCCGCGGCGGCGCGCGTCCTCGTCCAGCGCCCGCAGCGCGGCCGCTTCCGGCGCCGCGTTCTCCAGTGCCCCGACCAATCGTTCGCGCCCGTAGTGGGGCTCGGTGAAGCCGTCGGTCGGCTTGGTGAAATCCAGCGGCACGAACTGCACCGAACCGGATCCCGGCAGGCCGCTGAACTCATTCCGGCTGGTCCGCAGGGCCTCCCGCAGGGGTTGGGGAATCGCCGGGTTTTCGAGATCCTCCGCCCCCCCTGTGAACGGGTCGGGCCGCGGATGGCAATCCGCTCCGCCGGTGAGCATGCGGTGGAGCTGGGTCTCGACCACGATCACCGGCCAATCGCGCCGGCGCTTGCGGACCTGCCTGACCAGCCGGACCACCGAACTGCGGTCGGGATCGTCAACCCCGGTGATCACCAGCAGGGCGTGGCTGGTGGCCTCGCACCGGGCGATGTCCTCGGCGGGGTCGTAGTCAGGCTCGCCAAGGCCGCGGGTGTCGAGAAACTGCAGCACCGGCGACGAGGCGGGGAAGTCGTAGAGACGCGAGTGACGGGTGCAGGGACGGAAGCCTTCGCCGACCGCGGCGTGTTCCGATCCGGTCAGGGCGGCAATGATCGACGACTTGCCGGAACCGGTCTTGCCCAGCAGCCACAGCACCGGCACTCCCGGCACGCCGTTTTTCCCGGCCGCATTGGCCGCCGTGCCGGCGCCGCCGTCCGGGGTCGAATCGAATAGTTTGCGGCCGAGCCGGCCCCACAGACTTGATTCGGAGCCGGCGTCCTCGTCGTCGTTGTCGTAATCGTTGTCGTCCTGCTCGACCGGTCCGCCGTCGGCCGAGCCGGCCTCGGGGCGGTTCCGCCCACGGGAGTCAGGCTGGCGACGCTGGCGAAAAGGATTGGTAAACATGGTGGGACCGGGTGCAGGGAGTGATGGCGGCCGGCAGCGGTCGCAGAAGCACCCGGCTGGCTGCCGGACGTCCGGCGGTGATGGTGCCTCGGGCCATGGTCATTGTAATCAATCACCGCCACCCCCGCAACCTCCACCGTCCCCGCCACCGCCACCATCCGAGCCTCCGCCGCCCCAGTCGTCGTGGCGCCGGTCGACCAGGATGCCCCAGCCGCTGGCGTTGCCGTCGGTCCAGGCCGTGGCCGGGAAAATCTGGAACAGGGCGCCGTAGAGCAATGGACCAAGGAAGGGCACCAGGACCACTACGCTCCAGAACAAGCGGTGGCGCCACGGCCAGACCCGGAACCGGAAATGAATGCGGAACAGGCAGTAGACGCTCAAGAACGCGGCCACGGTCAACAGCAGCGTCCACACGTTGTCGGGAATCGACGGACCGGACGGGGCCGCCGCCGCGGCCAGGGCTTGGAGCTGGCAACAGGCTGGCATCATCAGGGGCAAGGCCGGGCCGTCAGGATCCGGCGGCCGGCGGTGGTGGCGGTGGTGGCGGTTCGGGGTCGGTCGAGACGTTCTGGTCGAAGCGCGATCGGCCGCCGCGCTGGAGGAATCCCGACAGCTGGTTGCCGATCACCAGATTGGCGTCGGAATCACCGTTCTCATCCACACCGCGCCCGCCGCCGGAGTCGCGGTGACTGCTGTGACAATGGTTGTGGGCGATGATGTTGTGGCTGGAGTGCACCAGGTTGATGCCGGCGTAACCTTCGCCGGTTCGGTTGAACTCCCTGATGCTGCCGGAACTGAAGGTGGTGCGGCTGCAGTGCTCCAGCTGCAGGCCGCATTGGAATGGCTCGATGATCAGCCAGTTCGACAGCACCAGCCCCTCGCCGCCCTCGATGCGCACCCCGTGGCCGCCGGTGTTGCCGGCCCAGCAATTGGCCAGCTGGATCTCCTTCAGGTCGGTGGCCTGGCCCCGGACAATGCGCCAGCCGTCACTGCGGGTCGAGTCCGCCAGGCAATTGGCGAACACCCCCCAGCAGACCTTGGTGTCGCCGCTGGCAGGGTCGCCCAGATACCACCCGTGCTCCATCACACCGCAGGCCTCGCAGTTCACGAACTTCGAGCCCTGGAAGTTCACCAGCCGGAACCCGTATTTCTCCACCCCCTGCACATTGCAATTCACCGCCTGCACCGCGTTGTCGATATACTGCAGGTCGGTTTCGTGCATCCACCAGCCCACATGATTCTGGTCGGCACCGGCCCCCTCGACCGAGAGGTTGATGCAAAACAGCTGCCACGCATGAGCGATGTCGAGGGCGTGGCGGCAGCTGCGGAAGGACAGGTTCTCGAACCGGCTGCGATTGGAAAACCGGGTCACAATGCCGTGGGCATCGGGGTTGGATTTGCCGCCGCCGACGATGATCATGTCCGACACCGCGGCCCTCATCGGGGTTTGACCGTCCCGGATCTCGCGGAACACGGGAAAATTGCCCAGGCTTTTCAAGACCGTGGCTCCCGGCCCTTGACCCTTCACATGGATCTGGTCGGGCAAGGGCAGCGGAGAGGCGAGCGCGTAGGTGCCCGCGGGAATCTCGACGATCCCCCCGCCCTGCGCCGTCAGCCGGTCCATGGCGCGCACGATCGCCGCCGCGTTGTCGGTCGTGCCGTCGCCGATGGCCCCGAAATCCGCGGCGTTGACCCGCAAGCCACTCTCAGGGGGATCGGGAGGGGCCGGCGCCGGTTCCGGCCCCGCGGCGATCGCCCCTGCCAGCGGCCACGCGCCACCCGCCGCCAGGGCGCCCGGCCCCCACTTCAGCAGGTCACGACGCCCCCATAGGGACGAACGCCGGGCGTGATCGAGGTCCGGTGTTGAACGATCCTGGTGGTCTTGGTCCTGGTCTTGGTGGTTCACGAGGGTCAATAGCGGGCGCGCCTCAGCCCGCGCCCAACCCTATCACCTCCGGCCGGTCTTCGGAAGCTTCAATGGCGCGAATTGCCTCGCGCACGGCCGCCGCCTTCTGGCGGCTGAGACGGCGGGGGAAATCGTCCTCGCCCGCTTCGAACTGGTCGGCGATCTCCTGCAATTCGGGAATCAGCGCCTTGGCGTGCGCGCCATAACCCACCAGAAGCTCCAGCAAATCGGGCGTCCGTTTTTCGCTGGCCCAGCGGTTCTGGCTGCGGAGGTAGTCCACGCAAGCGCGCATGCCCTCCTCAACCGCGTTGGCCGCCAGCACCCGCAGCCCCTCGATTCGAACCTGGTCGGCAAACATGATGCCGCTTGGGGCCGGGGTGAC
>SKLO01000580.1 GCA_007123195.1 Verrucomicrobiales bacterium
CAAGGCATGAAACGGATCTACCTGCTGGCCGGCGAGCGCAGCGGCGACGTGCACGGCGCCGGGCTGATCGCGGCCCTGCGCGAGCTGCGGCCGGATCTGCAACTGGCCGGGGCGGGCGGCCCGCGCATGCGCGAGGCCGCCGGCGGTTGTGCCGGGGAATTTCAAGATTGGGTCGAGCAAGCCGGCGTCACCGGCCTGTGGGAGGTGTTGAAGCGCTACCGCTGGTTCAGGCAGCGGTTCGACGAGCACCTGGACCGGATTGACCAATGGCGGCCCGATCTGGTGGTGTTGATCGACTACCCGGGATTCAACCTGCGCCTTGCCCGCCAACTGCGGCGGCGCCATCCCGATCTGATCCTGGTCTACTACATCGCGCCCCAGGTATGGGCATGGAAAAAGGGCCGGGTCCACGGCATGGCGCGCGATCTGGACCGGATGATCTGCATCTTCCCGTTTGAACAACCCCTGTTCGAGCAGGCCGGCCTGGCGACCGTGTTCTCCGGTCACCCGCTGGTGGACGCGCTGCGCGCCACTGGCAGCATGCGCGCCCCGGACCCGCCAGGCACAGCCGCGGGGGCGGGCAGCCCGGCCGCCGGGTCCGCCCCGGCTGGAGCCCCGGCGCAGGGCCGGCAATCCGATCTGGTGGGTCTGTTCCCCGGCTCGCGAAGCAACGAGATCGAGCGGCTGGGGCCGGTGCTGGTGGCCGCCGCCGTGCGCCTGGCGGCCGCCAAGCCGGGCCTGCGGTTCGCCTTCTCCGCCGCCTCGGAACCGCTGGCCGAACGGCTCCGTGGTTGGCTGGAACGGGAACCATCGCTGCGCGGGCACTGGCGCGTGGAAGTCGGGCCTGAGGCGGCCCACGAGTTGATGCGCCGGGCCGGCGCCGGGGCGGTGGCCTCGGGCACCGCCACCCTCGAAGCCGCGGCCCTCGGGCTGCCCCACGTGCTGGTTTACCGGGTCAACTGGTTCACCTACCTGCTGGCGCGGTTGGTGGTGCGCATCCGTCACCTCGGCATTGTCAACGTCATCGCCGGGCGCACGGTGGTGACGGAACTGATCCAGCATCGCTGCCGCGGCGGCGAGGTGGCCGAGCGGATCGGCCGGCTGTTGGATGATGAGGGCCTCCGCGGCCGGTGGTTGGCCGAGATCGGCGGCGTGCTCGACCGGTTGGCGGGCGATCCCCGTGAGCCGGCTTACCGGACCGCCGCCAGGGCGGTGCTGGGCGAACCCGCCCTGTTCCGCGCCGGTGCCCCGGGGCCGGGACGGACGGCATCCACAGAAAACAGGATGGAATAAGATATTTTGGTTGCGCCGCCCAAGGTTGTTCGTTAAGGCTTGGCGACATCTCAAGCATCCCGCGCATGGCTGACAGCATCGAACAAAAAGTTAAGGACATCATCGTTGACCAACTGAGCGTCAACGAGGAACAAGTCACTCCGGAAGCCAAATTCATCGAAGACCTCGGTGCCGACTCGCTCGACACGGTGGAACTGGTGATGGCTTTCGAAGAGGAATTCGGCATCGAAGTCCCGGACGAGGAAGCCGAAAAGCTCCAGACCGTCGGTGATGTGGTGAAATACATCGAAGAGAACAAGGGTTGAACCTTGGCCTCGGGACCACTGGATCTCGGCAATGGCAGCTGCCGGTCGCCCGGCGGCTCCATCTATTCCAAAGGGCGCGACCTTCCGGGTCGCGCCTTTTTCTTGTCCGGCGGCGGTCTTCTGAATTTGCTTCAACCCGTTGAGGATCAATACCTCATCCATCCATGCGGCGGCCCCGGGTGAAGCTTGTCGGCCCCCCGTCCGGCCGCCACTCGTAGCCTTTACACTACCAACCATGCTCTCCGAGGACGATTTCAACTACGCGATGGACACCACTCGCGTGCTGCGCGAACCGGACCGGCGCATCGACACGTTCGGCGCCACCCGGTTTGAATTCCATCTCGTGTCCGAACTGATGGACTCGGTGCACCAGGTGCGGGTGCGGGCCGGCTCGATCGAGGCCGACAAGCCGCGCATCCTGCGCCCTGACCCGGGTCAGGACTTCAATTTCGAGGGCTTTGGCCCCGAAGCCGGCCAGTTCGGCGACTGGCTGCGGGCCAACGCCACCAACATCGCGTTCCTGAAATACGGCTTCCAGTTCAAGCGCGGCGAGGTGTCCGAAAACATCGTCCACGAGAGCATGGAGCAGGTTTGTCACCGAATCGTCGGCGACGTCGAGTCAGCCGGCAACCCGCTGATGGCGGTGATCGCCGGGGTCGATGACGCCTGGGAGGTGTGCCTGCTCAAGTTCACGGTGGAAATGGTGGCCAAGTCGCAGGGAATCAATATCTTTGACTTCAAGCGGCGCGGTCTTTTGTAGGCGGGCATGAACGGCCTCCCGGGATCGCGCGGCGCAGGCACGTCACAATCATGGGGAACCAGCTCAAGGTGCTGTTGCTGCTGTTTTCGGCGGCCTTTCTCGCCGCCACCGCGGCTGGTGCCTGGTGGTTTTACAGCCGCGAGTTCAGGCCGGACTGGGACAACCGCCAGGTGCTGCGCGACCTGGCGCAGAACCCGCCCGAGGCACCGGACCCGGGAATCACCCGCTACCGGGAGGCGATGCGCCTGATTGAGCAGGAACAGCGGCTGGTCGCGCGCGACCAACTGCTCGATCTGGTGCGTCACTATCAGGACTCGTCCCGCTATCAGGACGCCAAGCGCGTGATCGGCGAGATCAACGCCGACCTGCTGCTGTCCGACCTGCCCGGCGCCCACAAGGCCGACTACATCGTGCGCCGGGGCGATTCGCTGCTGGCCATCGCCAACCGCAACCAGACCACGGTGGATTTCATCATGCGGGCCAACAATCTGGTCAACGCCTCGATCCACCCGGGCGACCGCCTGGTGGTGGCAGCGCTGGAGTTCGAGGCCGTGATCAGCCTCGGCCACCAAACCCTGACGCTGCTGAAGGACGGGCGGTTCTTCAAGGAATACCCGCTGCAGGAAATCCGCCTGCCGGACGGAGTGCGGGTGCCGTTTTCCACCGAGCTGCGCGAAAAGACCGCCTGGGCCGGGGACAGTCGGGTGACCTTCAATCAATCCGGTTACCAGGGGGCCGACAAGTGGTTGCAATGCGGCCGTCACGGGCTGGTGCTGCGGTCGGCCGACGAGGCCGCCCGCGAGGACGCCATGACCGTCGGCGCCGAAATGCTGCTCGATCGTGCCGATGTCGAGGAGCTGTTTGTCTTGCTCTCGGTGTCAACTCCGGTGACTGTGGTGGACTGAGCCACCGCAAGCCTTTGGCACCGCGGCGGTTGGAGCCGCCCAAACCGCCGGCGCCGCCGGGTGACCGCCACGCCGGGTGGTGGTGACCGCCCCGAGGACCCGCCCTGCCGCATCCGGCGGACCGGGAACCGTTCGCAGATCTGAAATTGCCGATATGAAATCCGTCGAACTCGACTTCGAAAAGCCCTTGGGAGACGTCCTGCGCGAGCTGGAGGAACTCGAGCGCAAGCAGGAGTCCAAGCACTCCGACAAGCGCGACAGCCGGATCGCCGAACTCAAGGGCGAGGCCGACCGCCTGCGCCGTGAACTGCGCGAGGACCTCACCGCCTGGCAACGGGTCCAGATCGCGCGCCACCCCCAGAGGCCGTTTATGCTCGACTACGTGGACCTGGTGTTTGACGATTTTCTCGAGCTGCACGGCGACCGCCACATTGGCGATGACGAGGCCATGCCGGCCGGCCTGGCCACCATCCGCGGACGTCGTGTCGTGCTGATCGGCCACCAGAAGGGGCGCGACACCAAGGAAAACCTGCGACGCAACTTCGGCAGCGCCCACCCCGAGGGATACCGCAAGGCCCTGCGGCTGATGCGCCTCGCCGAGCGCTTCAAGCTGCCGGTAGTGACCATGGTCGATACCCCCGGCGCGTTCCCCGGTATCGGCGCCGAGCAGCGCAACATCGCCGAGGCCATCGCCGTCAACCTGCGCGAAATGATGCTGCTGCGGACCCCGATTGTCACCGTCATCCTCGGCGAGGGCGGCTCCGGCGGCGCGCTCGGCATCGGTGTTGCCGACCGGGTGCTGATGATGGAGAACGCCTACTACTCCGTGATCAGTCCCGAGGGTTGCGCGGCGATCCTGTGGAAGCATCGCCAGCACGCGCCCGAGGCGGCCGAGGCCCTGCGCCTGACCGCCGCCCACCTGGCGGACCTCGGGGTTATTGATGCGGTCGTGTCAGAGCCCGAGGGCGGCGCCCACCGCGACCAGATGGCCGCCGCCAATGTCCTGGCCGACTCGATCTGCCAGACACTCGATGCCTTGCAGACCATTCCCATGGGTCAGTTGCTCGACCAGCGCTACGACAAGTTCCGCGCCGTCGGGGCATTCGAGGAGGTCGACGCCGAAAGCTAGCTGATCGTCCTTCGCGTTCCTCTTCCCATGCGCAGGCACCGGCAACCCACGCCGCCGCCCCCCAACGCGTCACCTCACCCCGGTCTCGCGGGCGCAACGACCGTAGGTTGAATTGTCCTCAATTCGACCGGGGTGCGGGTTGCTCGTTCCCGCGCCTGCTGCCTTCGCGGCCCCTTTCGCCTGTCGCGAATGAACCCTCGTCGTGGTCCCGGCACCGGACCGCCCGAATCGCGCACAGGAGGTCGAATTGCGCCAATTCAACCTAAGGGCTGCCGCCATGCTCGGTTCTAAGTCACGCCGCCGGCCGAAAGTCCGATTCCGACAGAGTGTCTGACCCTTTGTCGCGGGGCCGCCGCCCCTCAACTCGTCGCCTCACCCCGGTCTCACCCCCGTCTCGCGGGCGTGGCGACCGTAGGGCGGGCCTCCCGACCCGCCTGGGGTGCGGGTCGCTCGTTCCCTACGCCCCCTTCCATCACGGGTGCTTTCCCCCCCTGCGAATTCAGCGCGGATGGAAAGCTTCATGCTCCAGGATGCGAACATCCCCAAGTCGTTCCCGCGACCTCAGGCGGGCACCGCATCGGTCCGAACCCCGCCGCGGGTCAGGTGCTGCTGGCGCCAATGGTCGAGGACCGCATCCAGTTCGGCGCCGGGGTGCACGTTGAACTCGCGGTCGGTCAGCAGCCGCACGACCTCGCCGTCGGGGCGGCGGATCAGCAGGTGCAAGGGCGAGCGGCCGCGGTGGCGCAGCACCAGTTGCCGCAGTTCGCCGAGGGCGTCGGCGTTGACCGCGGCGGCCTCGATGGTCAGTTCAAACGGCGCCGGGGGCGCGGCGGAGCGGCCATTGCCATTGGTGGCCGCGTCGGGATCGGCGGCGCGGCTGTCGTCGACGGCCACGGCGGTGGCCGCGGTGAGGCCGCTCGAACCGGTCAGGGGCGAGCCGGCGCTGCGGGGTTTCTTGACCGGCTTGATGGCGTCGGCGGTGAGCCGCCGGCTCTCGGTGCGGCTGTCGATCTCAATCCGGGCGCGGATGGCGATGACGTTGCCCTCCTTCAGGTCCTCGGTGGATTTCGCGTAGACGTCGTTCCAGGCGATGACCTCGGTGCTGCCGGTGAAATCCTCGAGCACAAAGGTGGCGAACGGTTTGCTGTCCTTGCGGGTGTATTTGATCTC
>SKLO01000504.1 GCA_007123195.1 Verrucomicrobiales bacterium
TCGTGCCCGCCGGGTCCGCGACGGGGGCCGGCGCCGCCGCGCCGCCGTCCACCCGCAGCGCCTGCCAGCCACCGAAGCGCTCGATCAACCGGCCGGGAAGCTGAAAGGCACCGGCACTGACCGGGCTAGCGATCTCGGTCCGCTGCTCCAGCGGAAACTGCCGGGGGTTCTGGTGCGGTCCCGGGTTTTCAAACCGTGACGAATCGATCATACGGTCGCTCCAGACCTGCCGGTAGCTGTAGTCCGTAACCGTTTCCTCGCGCCCGCCGGCCCTGGTCTCGGTGCGCGAGCTGGTTTGTTCCTCCCACTGGAACATCTCCACCGTGCGCCGCAGCTTGAGGCCCTGAACCTCAACGTTGAACACCTCGTCGCGGAGCAGGTCGTCCGTGGTCGCCGCCGCCGTGAAATGCACCAGCTTGCCGTCGTTGCCGGGGTCGACCGCCGCTGCCTCCACCGACACCACGTTCTGTGCGCCCTCGGCCAGGCCGCGCGCGGTCTTCACCGTCCGGCCCTCGTTCCAATACAGCAGGGCCACGCCGATCACGATCGCGATCAGGCCGCCGATGATGCCCTTGAAACTGCTGCCGAGGCGCGAGCCCCAGGATCGGGTGGTGGTGCGGGTGACGGTGCTCATGAAGTGATGCTTGACGGGTTGGCGGCCGCCGGATCGGCGCAGGTTGACTCAAATCGAGGGGACTCAAGGGGACTCGGATGGCGCCGGCGAAACGACACGATGCCGTCCTGACAACCGGTCCGGGCATGGCCTTGACGGGCTTCCGGCTGGAGCGCGGGTGCGGTCGTGGGTGACGCGGCGGGCGCGAAAGCATAGCAAAAACGCATTCCGCGGGCAAGACCAACCTGAATTTTTTGAAGGTGGCTGGCCCGTTTGGACAACCCACCTCCGGCGTGCTACCTTCCCTGCCGCGACCGGTCCGCAGTCGCGACGAGTGCGGAACGGAACGGAACAGCGGGGGCGCAGCCGCAACCCTGCCGGTGGCGGGGTCGTCCATTTGCAGTTGTCATGTCCGAAATCCTGTTTGTCCTCGGTCTCGTGGTGCTGGCGTTCGCCTGTTTCACGGTCAACCACCGTCTGGTGCGCAAGCTCGGCGCGCTCTTCATCCTGGCGGCCACCGGCGTGGCGGTCTGGTGGCTCACCGACAGCGTGGTGGCCGGCCTCATCGCCGCCGCGGGATGGTTCTTCCTGCCCTGGATCGAGATCCTGCTTCGCGTGCGCCAGGCGGTGCTGCCGTTGGAACGCGAGCTGGCCCATCGCTACCCGCCCAACCGCGATGTGTTCCCGGCGCTGCCCGAATTGACCGGCGAGATCGAGCAACTCGGTTTTGAAAAAACCGACGACACCGGCTGGGAATGGGGCAACAGCAGCCAGTTCATGCGGTTGTTCTACCACCCGCACAAGCACCAGCAGGCGGTGGTCAGCCTGTTCGACCAGGGGGGTGTCGCTCTAACCTACGTCAGCCTGACCAACCGCACCGCCGACGGCCGCACCCTGACGACCTGGAACTACCCGTTTTCCTACAGTCTCAAATTCGCCCCCGGCGTGACCCTGCAACGGGTGGTCGAGGCGGAGACCTTTGAACAGCTGCAGCAGGCGCACGAGCGCTTCGTGGCGGTCGAGACCGGGCTCGATCCCGCCGTGGTCGAGGGTCAAACCGGAGCCGAAACCGGGCAGTCACCGTCGGCAGTCGCGGAAGCCGGCACCGGGCCACCCGATGCCGATGGCCCGTGGGCCGCCCACGACCCGGACTCGGTCGACCGGCTGATCGAGCGCGAAATGGCCGAACAGATGCGATACAACCTGCAACTGGGCCTGCTGCAACCGGTGGGCGACGACGGCTGCCGCTACTCGTGGCGCGGTTGCCTGTTCCTGTGGCGGCAATGCCTGAAGGACATGGTCAGACTCTGAGCCGGGGTCGGGGCATCCAGCGCCGACCATGAACGCCATCCGTCACAACCCGCTGGAAGCTTGCGCGGGCATTAATCTTGACGCACCGACGGGGCTTCGGTAGAACGCCCTCATGCCCCTGCCGTGTTCCGCCGCGATCGCCGCTGACAGGCCCCCTCCTTCGGCAAACCTGGGGCGGACCACCCGGCGCAACCCCGCCTTCACCTGCGACACCGCATCGCCTGAGCGGAGCGTCGGCATTGGCTCCCGGCGCATCGCCAACACCGTCTCCGACTGGGACGAAACCGCCAACGGCGCCATGGGCGACTGGCGGGAGCCTCGGTGGAGCCCCGCGAATAGCGGGGACCCGAAGGGCGAGACGAGCGTGGGGCGCGAGCGAGTCAACAAGGGCGACTGGGAACTGGTCGATGAACGCCGCTTCGTCTACGAGCGGCTGAGCCGAGCCGACTGGCGGGAGACGAGACAGACGGAGCCGGCCGCCGGATCCGCCGCGCAGCGGTGACCCGACCGTGGGGCGGGCGGGCCATCAAACCTCGTCGCCGAAGGCACCATTCATAATTCAACATTCATCATTCAAAATTCCTATGTCTGGGGGTTGGACCTTACCCAAACCATGCAAAGCGCCGGAGGAGTCGGCGGCCTGCTCTGGACCACTGACCACAGCGACCCCCAAGCACCCGCCACCCACTTCGCCGCTTACGATGGCAATGGCAACGTAACGGCCCTCATCTCCGCCGCCGACTCCGCCGTGGCCGCCCGCTACGACTACAACGCGTTCGGGCAGGCAATCCTCATCGACGGCGAAGACATGGATGTCGCAGAAGGAAACACGTTGCGCTTCAGCACCAAATACGAGGACGGCGAGACCGGGCTGTATTACTACGGCTACCGATCGAGGCGTCAACAATGGTGGCACAGGTTGAGGGCGACGCCGACGTTGTCCATGTCCGTGGCTTTGGTCAGACGAAGCAGCAGCGTGGATATGCCCATCATCATGGTCATGACTGCGCCATGCCCGCGGCACGTGTGTCAAGCAAGGACACGGTGCCTGATTCACCAGCTGCTGCCGACTTTGATTGCCCTACGGGTCCTCTTCCGGCACGAACTCATCCACCGCGCGGAAGCCGACGTCGCGGCGGACGGGGTCGTCGAAGAAGAACACGTAGGTGCGGGTGTGGGAGGCCACCGGCCAGCGCGACTGGCTGATGGCACGCGAGGCATTGCCCTCGCGCACGCCAAGCAGCACGTCGTAGAAACGTTCATCGCGGGCACCGGACGGCCGCACCACGCGCCCGCTGCGCGGGGCGATGACAAACTCCGTGGCACCCACGCTGCCCAGGACCGGCAGACTGGAGACGTTGTGCAAATAAAAATCCCCGGGACGAAACCCGTCGCCCCGATAGGGAATGACCACCGCTTCATACGGCGAGTCATCGCCCGACACCAGTAGAACCACAAAATCATCCCCGGTTTCGGGCAACCGGACCTGCGCCAGCGGCAGCGCCTGCCGCTCGGGTTCCAGGCGGAACAGACGCCCCGGCGCGGTTTCAGGTTCGCTCAGGTGATTGACCGGAAGGTCGAAGGCGTCCGATCGCCGATCTTCCGACACCATCACCAGCTTGCCGAGGTCCGCCGGCCTGGTCTGGGCGGTGAAGCGGAGATTGATGCTGTCGCGGTCCTGCTGGGCCGAAGCGCTGGCAATCGACAACAGGACGGGCAAAAGCCATGCGAAGGTTCTGATCATGGGGACAGTGGCTCAAATCTCCCCGGGACCAAGCCAGCGGAAGGAAATGATGTTGTAGCGGCGGCCGAAGCTGCGGTCGGCCGGGTTCTCCAGGTCTTGCAGGGCGGTCTCCGGCGGTTGCCTGCCGCTGACGAACTCCGCCCCGCGCTCCACCAACGCCTCGCACCAGGCCCGCCCCGTGACATTACCATCGGCATCGGTGACCTCGCCGTAGGCGCGGATCAGGAAGGTGTCTGAGCGGGCCGACAGGATCGGGGCCAGCGGGGTGAGGATGTCGGCCTGCTTGACGATGCCGGGGATGCCGGTCGATTTGGCCCCAGCCTCCGCCTCCGGGAACGCCATCCTGTCGGTGGTGGCCGCGTCGACCGCACGGGCGTTGCGGCTGTAGGGGCGGTTGATGCCCGCCTCATCGGAATCCAACGCACTCTGAATGGCCCCGGCCCGCGCCAGATGGGCGTCGCCACTGGTGACACGCCGGTTGATGAAGTCCGCCAGGGAGAGAAACGGACCGCGCCGCCGCACCTCGCTGACGATGGCCTCGGCCAGCAGCGTGATCTGCTTTTCAGTGAGCATCCGGCGACCATTCCACTGCTCGGCCTCGCGAGCGGGCACCAAGCCCTCTCCGGGCGATACCTGATCGGCCGGAACGTTGAGCCCAACCACCGGGACGCCGTCGCCCGTCTGCGTGCGCGACTCGACCCCGAGCGGGCTGTGGGTGACGATGTCCTCCTCCAGCAGGCTGGCCAGCAGCACGCGCCAGGCTTGCACCGAGGTGGAGTTGACATTGAACATTCCCTCCACCCGGATCAGGGAGGTCATCAGGTCGGCGGCTTCAGTGCGCGCCTCTTCGCCGTCGAACAGGCGCTCAATGATTGCATCCACCGTGCGCGGGCCGGGGTTGGGCTGGTATTGGGCGATCGGCAGCGGATTGCTGCCGCCGAGAAACTGTTCGGCCACCTGCCGCTGGGTGCGGGGTGTCTGGTAGCCCGCATTGGTGGTTTGCGGGGCCACGGAAGAGAACACGAAGTCGTCCCACAGCGCCTGGTTGGCCAGCCAGGAGTGGTCGGCCACCGGGCGGCCGCCGTTCGGCAGGACGCGGCTGGTTTCGTCCGGGGCCAGCACGGCGGGCGCGGACGAATTGCCAATGGCGTGGGAGATCTGCGGCAGCATGGGGGTCCGGCACATGAGGTTGATGTAACCGCTGGTGGCCATCTGCTGCATCAGGAAGCCGTTGGCGGTGGAGTGCTGCATGGCCGCCAGCGAGTGAATCGGCTGCCGCGGCACCGAGTGGGTGGTCACAAGGCTGGTGCCGTCGGCCGCGTCGTAGCCGCCACCGAAGAAGGCGTTGCCGCTGACGCTGGTCTCGAGCTTGCGGTTGACCCAGCTGTTGACCGGCTCGACTTCGATCTCGTATGGCAGCAGGTCGCGTTCGTATTCACTCAGGTCGTAGAAATCAAATTGGTGCGCCCGGGGATTGAAGCGCTGCAGGGTTCTGGTGCCGGTGAGGGAGGTGGTCTCGGTCTTGACGTTCACCGAGTGCATGAACACGGGGGCTTTGTCGACCCGCAACTGCTCGACGGTAAGCGGGCGGGTGTCATAGGTGCCGAAGGTCGGAAAAACCTCGGCATACTGGGGCTGGTCCCCGTAAATCCGCTGACTCGATGGCTTGGTGCCGGGGGTGTTGTGCATCCGGGGTTGATGACGATCGGCCCGTTTATTGCCGAAATCGCCATCGATGGTGTAGCCACCGATGACGGCGGTTTCGTTTTCAACAGTCGCCAGACCGGTATGTACACCGATGGAATAGATGGCCATGTGGGTTCCGAAGTGGCGCGTGTGCAAGTTGCCCCCGGCGATGCTGCGGCCCGAGGTCGAAGTCTGGCCA
>SKLO01000530.1 GCA_007123195.1 Verrucomicrobiales bacterium
GAGCGGCAGCCCGGCGAGCTTCATCAGGTGCAGCAGCCGCCACTCCATGCCGGCCGGGCACAGGTGATCGTAGATGTCGGCGGTGCCGTTGGCCGAGCGGTTGTAACTCACGACGTGCGGCAGCATCACGGCCACCGCCTCGCCGTGGATGACGTGGTAGCGCGAGGTCAACGGGTTGGCGCACGAATGGGCCGCTCCCAGCATGCTGTTCTCAATCGCGGTGCCGGCGTAGGCGGACCCGAGCTGCATGCGCGCGCGCGCCGCCAGATCGTCCGGGTTCTCCAGCACCTCCTCGAACCCCTGGTCGAGCAAGCGGAACGCCAGCCGGCTGTAGGCGGAGGAAATCACCGTGCGCTTGTTGCAAACGGCACTCTCGACCGCGTGCGCGATCGCGTCGATGCCGGTGCGGGCGGTGACCGCTTGCGGCTGGGTCAGGGTCAGGATCGGGTCGAGCACCGCCAGCCGGGCCGCCGCCTTTTTGTCGCCGCAGGCCATCTTGCCACGGGTTTCGGCATCAATGATCAGGGCGAACGACTGGCACTCACTGCCGGTGCCGGCGGTGGTGGGCACGGCGACAAACGGCAGCATCGGCCGGGTCGCCTTGCCGACGCCCCAGTAGTCGCGCATGTGGCCGCCGTTGGTCAGGATGAAGTTGCAGCCCTTGGCGGTGTCGAGGCTGGAACCGCCGCCGACCGCGATGATGACGTCGCAGCCAAACCCGCGCGCCACCTCGACACAACGACCGACGTCGTCGGTGTCCGGATTCTCGCGCACGCCGCCGAACAATTCGCAGTCGATCCGCGCCTGCCGCAGCGAACCGATGACGATGTCGGCATGGCCGGCGGCGACGATGCCGGGATCACTGACCACCAGCGCGCGCCGGCAACCCCAGTAACGCACCTTGTCCCCCACCTTGGCGGCCACGCCGGCGCCGAACACCACCTCGGGCACCGGCGCGTGGGCGAATCTCACCACGTCGGCGGGCTCTTCATAGCCGCCGGCGATGACATCAAATCGAATCGGTTCACCCATGTGGCAAAGTCAGGATCGCTGGAAACCGGGCGGTGGCGCGGCGGCCCGGCGCACAGGACCGGTCGCCGGCAACGGCCGCGTTGTGGTCAGGCGGCGGTTTGCACGTGGATGGCGCGGCGCTTGTAGAGGAAATCGAACAGGTTGCCCTCGTGCGGCTGGTTCCAGTCGATGCGGTTGGTGGGCCAGGCGCCGACGTTGAGCCGCTCGATGTCGGGGCAATCCAGCAGCTCGGTGATCCATGCCTTGTCCCCGGTGATGGCGGTGCCGACCAGGGTGTAGCCGATCTGCTCCAGCATCTCCGCCTGCGGCATCTCGACCACGCTGGTGAAGGGAAACAGGAACTCGCGGTTGGCCAGCGGGTGGTCCCAGCCGTTCACCTCGACCACGGTCGGCAGCAGGTAGTTCATGTTGTCGCGCTCGACCCGCCGCGGGCTGCCGGCGCGCACCACGGCGCTGTGGTCGACCGCTCCCGGGGTCTTGAGCCCCTCGTCGATGGCGCCGTCGATGTAGTCGGCCATCGCGGGATTGGCGAAACCCGACAGGTTGGCCCCGGGATCGTCGGCCGCGCGGGGCTGCATCGAAGCCAGCCGCTCGGCCAGCGCGCGCGCGATCTCCGCCCCGTGGCGCGGCACCAGGATGGCGCTGGTGTTGATGCACGAGCGGCCCGAGTTGGCACTGACCGATTCCACCAGCATGTCGAGACAGGATTGCCAGTCGTCGATCTTGTCCTCGCCGA
Organism: Verrucomicrobiales bacterium; assembly: GCA_007123195.1. Lineage (GTDB taxonomy): Bacteria > Verrucomicrobiota > Verrucomicrobiia > Verrucomicrobiales > SKLO01 > SKLO01. The sequence goes on from SKLO01000530.1 coordinate 1,769, forward strand.
ACAAAATCTTGGTGTGACCGGTGCCGTGCACCTCGACCCGCGGGTCGGTGGCGTATTGTCCCACGGTGCGGTCGTCGCCGAACACCATCACCCGTCCGCAGCGACGGATGATGCCCTGGGCGCCGTCGTGGCTGGTCGGGTAGAAGCTGAACGCCTCGGCCGGCGCGCCGGCCTTGAGGAACGCCTGGATGACGCGCATCGGCGTCCATGGCTCCTCGCGCCCGGGCTTGAGCACCACCGGCACCTTCATGATGATCGAGGGCATCCACAGCGCGTTGACCGCCGGCGAGTTGCTGGGCAGCACCACGCCGAGCGAGTCGGTGACGGCGGAAAAACTCATCGGCACCCCGCCCTGCTCGCCGTAACCGCGGTCGATCACCGACAGATCAAGTCCGCGCGTCAGCCCGCCCATGACCTGGTCCATGTCCTTGAACAGCTGGCCGAGCTTCTTCATGTTCATCCGGATCAGGGTGTGCGGCAGGCCGCTGGTCGACGACAGGTGGCGCACGTAGTCGTCGGGCCCCTGCATCACGCCGCCGATCTCGAGTTCGTCCTCAAGGAAATGCCGCCCGGCCTGCCTGGCCATGGCGATCAGGTCGGCGGTGGGGATGTCGCGCAGGACGTTGCGCGCCTGGCGCATCTCCAGCAGGTCGCGCCGCACCAGGCCGGAGTTGGCCATGCTGACGCGGACCGCGGTCCGGTCGCTGCCAATCACCGGCACCTCGTTGACATCGAGGCTGTGATACTCGCGCCCGTGGCGCAGGATGGGAATATGGGGAACACTGGACATGATCTGTGGCTCAGGTGGGGTTGGCAGGACGCGACGGCCCGCCCACGGTCAGTAGACGCCCTCGACAATCTTCTTCTCCATCACGCCGAACGGGCGCACGTTGCCGACGCCGTCCCAGGCGTAATCGACCGAGTAAGGCCGGCAGCGCAGCGCCTCGTCGCGCTCGAGAAAGCGCGGCATGAAGAACTCCCGGGTCAGCGTGGTCAGCTCGACCCGCCCGTAGCTGTCGTAATCGACCGTTTCAGCGGTGTTGTCGGGATTGACGATGCGCAGCGCGGCGCGCGGCTGCGGGGCATAGTAGGTGATGCTGTAGCCCTCCTCGGCAGTCACCGGCTTGGAGTGGGCCAGCCCCATCAGCGTGTTGCCGTAGGTGGGCACGAAGCGGGTCTGGTTCTCGCACACCTCCTCGACCAGGAACCGGACCATCTGCGGGGGCATCGAGGTGCCGCCACAGAATACCCCGCGGATGCCCTGGCTGGGGATCGAGATCCGCTCCGCCAGCCCCTCGAGCAGCTTGGGCGTGGTGAACAGGCAGGAGATGTTGCGGTGCTTGATGATCTCGACCGCCTGATCGATGACGTGACGCTGGTAAGCCTCGGCCTGGTCGTAGTGGCCCTTGGTGATGAGCTTCTTCACCCAGCGCGGGTCGAGGTCGATGAAGTAACAGCTGCCGCCGCGGAAGTTGGCGAGGTGCTCGATCGCCAGCCGCAGCCGGCGCGGGCCGGTGGGTCCCACCATGATCCAGTTGCCGCCGCGCGGAAACGCCTCGTCATCCAGGCTGGCGGAGAACTGCTCGTAGTCGTGCTTGTAGTCATCCCAGCCGACCCGCTGCTTCGGCAGGCCGGTGGTGCCGCCGGTCTCGAACACGTTGAACGGCCGCCCCTCGAACGCCTTGGGCACGAAGCGCTCGTTGGGCTCGTCGCGCAGCCACTCGTCCTGAAAGTGGTCAAACCTGTGGATGTCGTCGTAGGTCCGCACCTCCTGACGCGGATCCCAGCCGGCGCGCTCCATCCAATCGAGCCAGAACGGGCAGCCGGTCTCGGGTGAGAAATGCCACTGCAGAATCTCGCGCAGGTGCTGGTCGAGCGCCTCCCGGGCGCGGGCAACGGCGCCCTCCAGCTCGGCGGCGGAGGACGGGGTGGACGACGGTGGGGCGGCGACGGCTTGACTCATGGATGGAAAACTCAAGTGAACGGGCAAAGTGCGGGGCGGTATTTCACCGGATGCAGACTCAACGTTTACGAGCCCGAGTGCAACCCCAGCGCAGAAAATACCCCGGCCGCCGGGAGGGGCCGCGGCTGGGGGCGTCCCGGCCCAGGCGCCGGACCTCACACCTGGTAGGGAACCCGCACGTCCGGCCAGTCTGGCTTGAAGTCTTTCGTGTTCCTAGACACCAGATTGCATCCCTGGATCCGAGCGGTCGCGTAGACGACGGCATCTGGAATTTTCAGCCGGTGCGACTTGCGGAGAGCGATGGTTTCCCGGGCGATTTCCACCGACAGATCGATGACCTGGTAAGCGCCGAGAAACCCGCGAATCGCCCTCTCTTCCGCGGGTTCGCCCGCTCCGGCCATCACCTCGATAAAGGTGATGATGCTGATCAGCCGCGTGGCATACCGGTCCAGTTCCTGTTTTGCCGCCTCGATTCCATTGAGGTAATCGATGAGGATATTGGTGTCGAAAACCGCCTTCATCGACTCACCCATTCATCCCGGAGTTCACGCTGAAACTGGACGCCGTCTTTGGCCTTTTGTTGCCACAGTCCGAAGGCGGCTTCGGCGGGGGCCACGGCTTTCCGCTTCAAATACTCCGCGATGGCCTCGCGAATCAGCTCCGCCCGCGACCGATTCTCGATGTCGCCCACTTTGTCGAGCGACCGAATCACCTCATCAGGCACGTCAATGACAGTTCTCATGCATGACATCATGCATCGACATCACATGCCCGCAAGCGGTTTTCGGGGTCCCTCGTCCCCGACCAGGTCAGGGCACCCAACCTACGCCATGCGAGAGGCACGGACACGGCCCGTGCAAGGCCCTTGACAGCATGGCAATCTACATGCATGTAGCCGAATCACCCACAAACCCCCGCCGACCGCTTGCCGGAGGCTCGCCCGTCAGCACGGTTCTCCCACAGGGGCGCGCCACATTCTGACTAGACAGGTCGGAATTGGAATCGTATCCTATGCATTATGAATGGACGAGTCTGGCAACTGCAGGAGGCGAAAAGCCGGTTCAGCGAACTGGTGAACACCGCCATGACAGAAGGGGCGCAGACGGTCACCAAGCACGGCAAACCTGCCGTTGTAGTGGTATCGGCCGAAGAATACCGGCAAAAGCTGGCTCCTCGAAAATCACTGGCGACGGTGCTGCAGGAGTGTCCAGAGGACCTGACAGCTCTGCTTGGTCACCGTGCAAAGCAGGTCGCCCGCAAAGTCGACCTCGGCTGAGCGATTCATGCGCTACATCCTCGATACCAACGTGGTTTGTGAAGCCACCGCAAGGCATCCTGAGAAGTCCGTTTTGGAGTGGATTGAGGCACACGCCCATGAATGTGTGATCTCAAGCCTCACTCTGGGCGAAATTTGGAAAGGGCTTCATCGTCTTCCCGGGGGCAAACGGAAGCACGAACTGATGCGTTGGGCACAAACTTTGGAGAATGATTATTCCGGGCAATGGCTCGGGCTCGACAATGCCACTCTCAAAACCTGGGGCGGGCTGTATGCGAGACACGAAGCTCGGGGTTTCCAGTTGGACGTGATGGACAGCCTGATCGCCGCGCAGGCTCTCGAACAGGGGCTTGTCGTGACCACACGCAACACGGCCGATTTTCCACCGGAGGTGAAGACCTTCAACCCTTGGAACCACTAGAGTGGTGATCGGCAAATAGATGGGTAAAACCCGCGAGGCATCTTTTTCAAATTCAAGGCGCGAAGAAGGAGTTGAGCGGGCTCAACGACTGATGAGCAACGCAGAAGTTGGAAAAGAGGCCC
>SKLO01000621.1 GCA_007123195.1 Verrucomicrobiales bacterium
AAAACCGGGCAACGGTTCGGCGCCAGGCTGGCATTGCCGCCGGGTTCAACCGTGGCCGTGCCCGCTGCGGCGCACCTGCCGGGCCTGCTGCGGCTGTGCTCGGCCATGCATCAGCTGATGCCGGCGGCGGCGCTCGGCGCGGCCTTCGGTCATGGCCAGGGACGGATCGCGCCGGGGTTTGATCCGGCTGTCTCCATTGTCTACCTTGAACATGGTGAGGTCCGCGGCGCGCTGCTTTGCAAACGGCACGGCGACCGGCTCCACGTTCCGGCAAGGGTGGCGGATCCAGCGGCCCGGGTGGCATCGGGGCTGGTTTGCCAGTGGATGTTCGAAGGCGTGATCAGGCTGCTGCAGGAGCGTCCGCCCGTCTGGATCCATGTCAGTGCCGAACCATGCCGGCACGCTGAAACCGTGCGGCTCGTGAAGCGCTACCAGGGACGGTTCAACGGTCGTTCGGCGGTGATGCAGGCGGGTCGGCGGCGTGTGAGCCAGGCTTTCTGCGTGGCGGTGGCACCCTTTGTCACCGGCCTGCCGGCGGGCCTTTGCGCGGGTTGGCTGCGCAGCGCCCTTGAACCGGCGGACAGCGACCTGATCGATCTCATCCGCCGCCGCCGCACCCATGCCGGCGACATGGCCGGGCTGGACGATTATCTGCGGCAGCGCGACGCAGCGCGCGAGCTGGAGTTTGAATCGTCCAACCTGCTGTTTTTTGTCCTTGACCGGCTGGTGGCCTGCTTTCCTCAGGCCCGCTTCGTCACCTTGATCCAGGATCCGGCGGATTGGCTGGCGTCGATGCGCTCCTTTCTCGGCCGGGGCGGCGGTCCCGGGAAGGAACGCGATTTCCTGCTGGAGGCACTCGGCCTGGACACGGCGATGGATGGTGCGGCCAACACCGAAAAGCTGCTCGCATTCTGGAACCACCAGCTTGAACGCTCGTTGCAGCTCATCCCCGCCTCCCGTCACCTGCTGCTGAAGACATCGGAGCTGGGGCAGGAAGGGCCGCTCAAGCTGGCGGAGTTTCTCGGCTTGCACCACCGCGCGCCGGCATGGCCCGCCAGCACCCGCCGGCGACCCCATCAAGGCAGCCAGGGCACTCCGGATAACGCGAAATGTGGTCCCACCCGCGGGATGATCCAGCGCCTGTGCCCCCTGTGGGCCCGATTCAACACCTCCGCATCATGAACCAACGCCGCCTGCTGCTTGTCGGTTGGGATTCCGCCGACTGGAAACTCATTCACCCGCTGGTCGACGGCGGCAGGATGCCGGCGTTGTCCCGCCTGCTGGATACCGGTGTTTCGGGCAACCTGACCACCATCGAGCCGCAGCTCTCGCCGATGCTGTGGACATCGATCGCCACTGGCAAACACGCCTATCACCACGGTGTGCCCGGCTTTACCGAAGTCAACGCGACCGGACAGGTGGTGCCGGTCTCGGCCGCCACCCGCCGCTGCAAGGCACTCTGGGACATCCTCGGCGAGCGGGATTTGAAAACCCATGTGGTCGGCTGGTTCGCCACCCAGGGCGAGCAGCCGAAGGGTTGTCTGGTGTCCAACCTCTATCATTCCTGGAAACACCGCGAGGAGGATGACCCCTCCGCCTGGCCGCCGCCGCCGCCGGGCACCTATTGGCCGGAGGACCTCGGCCACCATCTCGACCAACGGCGGGTGAGCCCCTGGGACATCGACCCCGACGAGGTGCTTCGCCTGCTGGTGCCCGCGGCCGACAAGGTGGATCAAACGAAGGACAAGCGGTTGTGGTTTCTGGCCAAGCAGCTGGGTGAGGCCTTCAGCGTGCAGGCGGCGACGTGCTGGCTGATGGAGAACCGGCCGGATTGGAATCTGTTCGCGGTCTACTTCCGGGCCATCGATGAGATTTGCCACCGGTTCATGCCCTTCCACCCGCCGCAGATGCCGGGTGCCGGCGACCGGGAATTCGAGCTTTACCAGCATGTGGTGGCGGGCGCCTACCGCTTGCACGACCTCATGCTGGCGCGGCTGGTCAACCTAGCCGGCCCGGACACGGCGGTGGTGCTTGTGAGTGATCACGGGTTCCATAGCGATCATTTGCGACCACGGTTCACACCCAAGGTGCCGGCCGGCATCACCGTCTGGCACCGGCCGCAGGGAGTGCTCTGTGCCGCCGGACCCGGGTTCAAGCACGACGCCAACGTGTTCGGCGCCAGGCTGCTCGACATCGCGCCAACCATCCTGACCTGGTTCGGCCTGCCCGTGGGCGCTGACATGGAGGGGCGGGTGCTGATGGACGCTTTCGCCACAGCGCCAACGGTGGAACGAATCCCGACGTGGGAGTCGACCGGGACCGGGCGGCGGCATGCATCGCCCTTGTTGGATGGTGATTCCAAGCAGTTGCTCGACCAGTTCGTCGCGCTTGGCTACATTGACCCGCTGCCGGAGGATCCCAGCGCCGCCGCCACCGAGACCAACCGCGAGAACGATTGGAACCTGGCCAGGGCCTGCATGGACGGCGGTCGGCATGAGGCCGCCCTGCCGTTGCTGGAGGAGGTCTGGCAGCGCCATCCGGAGCGAGGGGACTATGCGCAGATGCTGGCCATCTGCCGTCTGCGCCTGGGACTGCACAAGGAGGCCCGGGAGGCCATCGAGGCCTGCCTGGAGACGGTCGATGGCAGGACCCCGACCGCACTGGTGATGCTGGCCAACATTGCGCTTGAGTCCGGTGATGCCGTCGCGGCCATGGACCACCTCAAGCAGGCCGAGGCCGCGGCCGCGGCAGCGCCCGTGGAGCCCGACCTGCGCAGTCTCGAGGTGCTCGGGCGTTGCCAGCTGGCGCTGCGGCAATGGGACTCCTGCGAGGACACGTGCCGCCGGGCCCTGCAGCTCGACCCGCACAATCCGGCGGCCCTGCTCGGGCTCGCACGCTGCGCCATCCACGCCGGCCGGGCTGCGGAATCGGTCGATCATGCGCTGGATGCCATCGGCGTCCAATACGGCAACCCGGCCGGACATTTCCTGCTGGGGGCGGCGCTGCTGCAACTGCAGCAATGGCATGAGGCGATCCAGGCCCTTCACCACGTCATCAAACTGGCGCCCACCCATGCCGCCGCCTGCCGCTTGCTGGCGGTGGCTCTCCACCGCAGCGGACAGGCGGAAGCTGCCGAGGGCGCGCTGCTGATGGCAAGAAGGAATTTCCAGACCAATTCCGAACAACAACAACTACGACTCACGCAACTCCGGCGCGATTCCATCAGCCGCGCGGAGGCACTGCGCCGGAAGATTCGGGCCAGGCTCGAGCCGTCGCGCCCGGTGACCGAAACCAGCCAGCCGGCCTGCCTGCCTCCCGACTGCGAGTTTGTGATTGTCACCGGCCTGCCGCGTTCAGGCACCAGCCTGATGATGCAGATTCTCCGGGCCGGGGGGCTTGAACCGATGACCGACCGCCGCCGCAGCGCCGACGCAGACAACCCGCGGGGCTACTGGGAGTGGGAGGACATCCGCCAACTGCCCGGAAACCCCCTGCTGATCGAAAAGGCCCACGGCAAGGCGGTCAAGGTGGTCGCCCCACTGCTTGGCTACCTGCCCGGCAAGCACCGCTACAAGGTGCTCTTCATGATTCGTCCGGTGGACCAGGTCGTCGCTTCCCAGGAGGTGATGCTCGAGCGCCGGGGAGCGGCCCGGACATCCACCACCGGGCGGTTGCGGGCACTCCAGCATGAACAAGTGTCCCGCTGCATGAAGGCCATGCGGGAAAGTCCCCGGGTGGAGATGCTGGAGGTTGAATATCCCGATCTGGTGGCCAACCCACAACCCTGGATCGAGCGCCTGACAGGTTTTCTAGGCGAACGGATCGCTCTCAGTAGCGGGATCATGGACCGCGTGGTCAAGCCGGAGTTGCACCGGCAGCGCGCGGGGACCTGAGCCTCCGGCCCGCCCCTGCCACAGCGACCCCGCGAATCCCGCCGGTGCGCCCCGACTTCCAGCACACCACACTAGCTGCCCCCGCCATTGCCCTCGAGTGCCGGGTCGAGCGCGTTGTGGTCCACAGGTTCCATGTGGCTGCCGTCGGTCTGCGCCCGCACCTCGCGCACCGCCGACTCCGCCGCGTCCGGATCGCTGATCCGCGCCACGTGAACCAGCGCCTCGCCCTCGTCCACCATGGCCAGATTGGTGCGACCGATCACCAGCCCCGGCTCGCGCGGGCGCACCCGCACCGTGCCGGTGCCGAACGGATCACCGACGATGCCGATCACCGTGTCCGTGGTCACCGCCTTGCCCAGCGGCACCAGCGCCGTGAAGATGCCGCCGACCGGGGCCCGCTCCCAGAAGCTGCTGCGGCTGATCACCGGCTGCGGGCGGGGCTTGGTCCGCGGCGGATGCGGCAGCATGTCCAGATGCCGCATGACGCCGAGGATCCCGGCCAGACCTTGGCGCACCCCCGCGGCGTCCAGTCGGCTGGCCTCGCCGGCTTCATACACCAGCAACGGAATGCCGCGCTCGGCCATGTGCGCCCGCAGCGAGCCCTCCGGCCCGTCGGTCACCATCGCCACCGGCGACGCGAACGCCCGGGCCATTTCCAGCAGTTCACCGCTCTTGGTCGACAGCCGCACCTGCGCCAGGTTCGGCCGGTTGACCGCCCCGCTGTGCAAATCGATGCCGTGGGTGCACTGATAAACCACCTCGCGCAGGAATACGCTGGCGAGGCGGCCGCCCATCGAACCGGTTTCAGACCCCGGAAACTGCCGGTTCAAATCCCGCCGGTCGGGCAGGTAGCGCGACCGGATCAGAAACGCCGGGACGCCAATCACAGGGACCACCAGCAGGTCACCCTGCAGGCTCTTCAGGTCGCGCCGGCGCAGCAGCCGCCGGATCACCTCGATGCCGTTGACCTCGTCGCCGTGCAGCGCCGCCGACACGAACAGCCGCGGCCCCGGCGCGTTGCCCCGGATCACGTGCACCGGCATGTAAACGGCCTGGTGATTGAGCAGGGTCGACACTTGCAGGTTCACCACCACCCGCTGCCCGCGCCGCACCTCGGTGCCGCCCACGGTGAGCACGCTGTCGCCATCGTCATCGGCCGGAGTCTCTGATCTGGACCGGTAACGGCTGGACTTGGACATGGCCAACGTTATAGCGCGGACCGGGCCGTCGGACAACCCGTCGTCCGCGCGGGACTCCCGGTCCGGACGTGGGTTTGCCGACGCAATCAGAGTGGGGGAAATCGGGGAGTGCGCCGCGGACCGCCGGCTCCGGGCCACGTCGGACCAACCGGCGACCGGATCGCCCGCCGGCGGCGGGCGGGGAACCTGCAGCAGCGGTGGCGGGCCGACTCGCGGCGTCACTCGAGGATGTTCACCGGGCAGGGCGGCAACGCCTTGAGGAACATCTTCCCATAGCGCCGGCTGAGGACGCGGTTGTCGAGCAGCACCACGATGCCGGAGTCCTTCTGCGAGCGAATCAGGCGGCCGACGCCCTGACGCAGCTTGAGCACCGCTTCCGGCAGGCTGTAGTCCATGAACGAGTTGCCGCCCTGCTCCTGGATGCGCTCCATGCGCGCGGCCGTCAGCGGGTGATCGG
>SKLO01000020.1 GCA_007123195.1 Verrucomicrobiales bacterium
ACCGGGTGACCGAGCAGCAGCAGCACCGCGGCGATGCCCGCGGCGGCGTGGATCCGCAACATGGTGCCCTGGCCAATGGTCCGGGCAAGGCCGTGAAACCGGCCGCTGGTGGCGAACTGACCCAGCATCAGTGCCATCGACAAGAACCCGAGGGCCACGCCCGTTTCCACCCACCACGCGCGTGCCGGACGGCCCTGGACGAGGTAACTGACGGCGACCGGCAGCAACAGCAGCGCGCCGACGGCCAGGCACCAGCCGACGACGTGGAGTGAATGGGGTCGCGGCGGTGGTTCGTCGGTGGCCCTGGCGGCGACGGACGGCGGTGGCGGTGGCGGCTCGGGCGGGGCGGATGGTGGTCGGGATTCCATGGGATTCTGCGACGATGAGGACCAGCCTGGTCGCTGCAGGCAGGGGCTGCGGAACCTGGTGGCCGTGTCAGGGTGGCGGCGGGATGTCAGGACGGCGGGTGGCGGTCAGGAACACCGGCGGACGCACCGGCGCCAGCCGCTCGGGCACCCGCTCAAGCTCGGTGTTGAAAGCGTGGAAGCGGTGGCTGAAGCGGCCGTCGCGGATGGCGTATTGCAAGGCTCGACCACCGTCCAGCAGGGTCGCGTGCTGGAGGTTGGCCAGATGGGCCAGCCGCGCGGCCTCGGCCACGTTGAGCACCCCTCCGGTGCCGGACAGGATGAACACCACCGTGCCGTCGCGGCGCACGCCCCCGAGCGAGCGATGAGTGATGCGGCGGCCGTCAAAGAAGCGGTCGGGCTGCAGGTCGACGTAGCTGAACACGGTGTGGTCCTTCATCAGGCTGGGGTAGACCTGGAAGGCCTCGGTCAGCACTCCCTCGGTTTCGTGCAGCAACGACCTCGGCCCGAACCACGGCCGTCCATCCTTGACGAAGAAAAATCCTGACCAGGCGGGAAACATCGGGTTGACCTCGCGGCCGCGATGCACCACCCAGCCCAGCGGACGGCCTTCGGGATCATGGAAATTCGCTGTCAGGGAGAAATGATGACCGCCGGACTCGAGCCTCTCGCTGGCGGTGGTGCCCTCGAAGTCCGGCAGGAACGAGGTTTCAAACCGGAAGTCGAGCGGCGACAACTGGATGTAGAGGATTTCCTGGCGCACCAGCGCGTTGAGCGCCCGGTCGATGCGGCCGGTCGGCTCGCGCGAGACCAGCCAGCGATCGACCCTCATGCCCTGACGTTGATACAACGGCCGCAACGCGGCGGCGGCGGCCGGGGCGGTGAGCTGATCGATCTCGGTCCATTGGCCGTCGGCGCCGAGCACCCGCAGAGGATGGGGGTGGTTGGCGGCGCGCTGGGCAATCACGTTGCCGGCCAGGTTGAGGTGGCGGTTGATCACCTGCAGGCTGATCGCACCGGCGACCAGCAGCAGCACCAGCAGCCACAGCGCGGCCCACCCCAGGCGCAAGCGGCCTCGGCGTTGTCGCCCGCCTTTCTTGCCGGCCCGGACGCCCTGCCGGCGCTGGTGGCCGGCAGTGGCCTTTTTTTTCGGTCGGGCCGCCTTGCGCTTGGCGGTCTGCTGCCCTTTGCCCTTGCCTGACCTGCTGCCGCGACGACCGGCCGGGCTGGGAGAACCTGAGCTGGAGCGGGATGGTGGCAAAGCGGGTGGCTGGGTAATTGGCAGTGGCAGCGGCTGGCAGGCGATGGCGGGCCGGGGTCACCGGCCGCGCGCCGCCCCGGAGTCCTTCACTCTAACCCGAAATCGCTGGATTTGCGCACCGATTCAACCCTGAATCGCGGCTCAAAACGGGGTGTGGATCGACCACTCCTCACTCAGGCCGCGTGGCAGTTCCTCCAGGAACCGTCCCGGACGCTGCATGACCTCGCCGGCCCGGGCGTGGAACCAGAGTTTCGGGTAGGTGAGGTAAAGTTCCTCCTTGGCGCGGGTCACCGCGACGTAGAACAGGCGGCGCTCCTCTTCCATCGAGCCGGGGTCGCCCTCGTCGATCACCCGGCCGTTGGGGAACATGCCCTCGGCCAGCGAGATGACAAACACCGCGCGCCACTCGAGACCCTTGGCCTGGTGCACGGTTGAAAGCGTCACCATTCCGTCCTCCGGATCGGAACTGCCGCCGGGCGGCGCGCCCTGGGTGTCTGCGGACGACAGCAACGCCAGCTGGGCCAGCAGGTCGTCGATCGATTCGTAGTCCTCGCTGAAGCGCGCCAGCTGTTCGAGGTCCTGGCGGCGGGGCTCGTAGTTCTTGTAGGTGGCCTGCAGCACTTCGTCGTAGAACGCCTCAAGGATCACGTTGATCATCGTCGCCGGCGGCGCGGGACCTCCACCCTCGGTCAGCTCGTCGAGGGTGTAGGCGAACTGGTCCCACTGGGCCCTGGCCTTCTTCGGGGTCTTGAACGGCAGCATGATGTCGGAGAACGACTCCGGCAGTTCGGCGGCTCTGGCGGCGGGTTGCTTGAGCCATTGCAGCCAGAGGCTGTCGGCGCTGGCGGGGCCGAGACCGTCGAACAGCTTGGTGATGCGCTTGAAGCTCACCTCGTCGCGACGGTTGGCGATGAAACGCATCACCGCGGCGACGTCCTTGATGTGGGCCTGCTCGAAGAACCGCAGACCGCTGGTGATGCGGAACGGCAGGCCGCGCCGGGTCAGCTCCATCTGCAGCTCCATCGAGTGGAAATGGGCGCGGTAAAGCACCGCCATTTCCTCCAGCGGCACGCCGTCCTGCTCCCACAGCTCCTGCAGCCGCTGGGCGACAAAATTGGCCTGCACCGACGGGGTGTCGAGCGCGATCAAGGCCGGGCGTTGCTGGCGCGCAGGCAGGGCCGGCTGCAGGTTCTTGGTGAACTGGCGCTCGTTGCGGGCGATCGAGGCGTTTGCCAGATCGAGGATCTCCGGCACGCTGCGGTAGTTGGTCTCGATCTTGAAGACCTGCGCCCGCGGGTAGCGCTCGGGGAACTTGAGGATGTTCTCGAAGTCCGCCCCGCGCCACGAGTAGATGCTCTGGGCGTCGTCGCCGACGACCATGATGTTGCCGTGGTGGCGGCCGAGCGTGTCGATCAGGTCCGACTGGATGCGGTTGGTGTCCTGGTATTCATCGACCAGGATGAACTGGAACTGGTGCTGGAAATGGCGGGCGATCTCGGGGTTTTCCCGCAGCAGCTGCAGGGGCAGCTCAAGCAGGTCGTCGAAGTCGACGCAGTTGGCGTCCAGTTTGCGACGGCGATAGGCCTCATGCACCTTGGCGATGGGCTCGAGCAGCTGGTCGAAGTAGCTGTAGCGGGTGGCCAGCAACTCGTCCAGTTCGACTCCGGTGTTGACCACCATGCTGAAGATGTCGGCCAGCACCTCGGGCTTGGGGAAGCGCAGCCCGCGGGTGTCGATGCTGGCGTCGTCGACCGCGGCCTTGAGCAGGTCTTTCTGGTCCTCGCGATCGAGGATCGAGAAGTTGCGCCCCAATCCGACCCGCTCCGGGTGCAGCCGCAGCAGCCGGTTGCCGATGCTGTGAAAGGTGCCGCTCCAGAGCCGGTGGGTGTCGTAGGGCACCAGTTCCTCCACCCGCAGCAGCATCTCGCGCGCGGCCTTGTTGGTAAAGGTCAGCAGCAGGATGTTCTCGGCGGCAATGCCGTTGTCGAGCAGGTAGGCGACCCGGTAGGTGAGGGTGCGGGTCTTGCCGCTGCCGGCCCCGGCGATCACCAGCGCGGGTCCGGGCGGCGCGGTGACGGCGGCATACTGCTGGTCGTTGAGTTCGGCCCGGTAATCGATCGCCGGTCCCTGGCGCTGGCCGTCGGGGGCGGGATTGAGGGTGTAGGAACGGCCCATGGGGGAGGTTATCCCAAGAACGGGGGTTCAACCACCATTCGTGTCGACCGACCGGACATGTTCACGATAGCGGCGAACCTCGTCGCGCACCACCGGTAGCAGCAGGTAAACACCGATCAGGTTGGGGAAGCACATGCCCAGCAGCATGGCGTCGGAGAAATCGATCACCGCGCTGAGCGAGGCGGCGGCGCCGATGATGACGAAGCCGCAGAACATCAGCTTGAAGGCCAGGTCGCGGCGGGGTCCGTGGCCGAGCAGGTAGTTCCAGGCCTGGTTGCCGTAGTAGCTCCAGGAGATCAGGGTCGAGATGGCGAACAGAATCACCGCCACGCTGAGCACGTAGGGGAACCAGTCGATGACGCTGGCAAAGGCGTTGGAGGTCATGACGATACCGCCGCTGGTGCCGGCCAGGCCCTCCTCATAGGTGCCGGTGACCACCACCACCAGCGCGGTCAGGGTGCAGATGATCACGGTGTCGAGAAACGGTTCCAGCAACGCCACCATGCCTTCGGAGGCGGGTTGCTTGGTCTTGACCGCGGCGTGGGCGATGGGAGCGGAGCCGATGCCGGCCTCGTTGGAGAACACCGCGCGCTGGATGCCAATCAGCATGGCGGCGAAGATGCCCCAGCCGGCAGCCTCGAAGTCGAGCGCGCTGGCGAAGATCTTGCCGAAGGCGGCGGGCACTTCGCCGAGGTGGTTGCCGATGACCACGAAGCAGCCGATCAGGTAGACGACGCACATGGCAGGCACCAGCCTCGCGGTGACATGACCGATGCGCTTGATGCCGCCGATCAGCACCATGCCGACGATGATGGCGATGACCAGGCCGAACAGCCAGCGATAGTCGTTGCTGCGCGGCAGGTAGTTCTGGGTGACGTTGACAAACTGGTCGCAGGCCTGGTTGATCTGGAACATGTTGCCACCGCCGAGCGCGGCGCCCACGCAGAGGATCGCAAAGATGAACGCCAGTACCTTGCCGAGCGTCGCCAGACCCCGCTCGCGCAGTCCCTCGGTCAGGTAGTAGAATGGGCCGCCGTGGACCTGGCCGTCGGCGTCGATGCGACGGTATTTCACCCCCAGGGTGCACTCGGCGAACTTGGTGGTCATGCCAAGAAATCCCATCAGGATGATCCACAAGGCGGCGCCGGGACCGCCGTTGCCGATCGCCACCGCCACCCCGGCGATGTTGCCGAGTCCCACCGTGGCCGCTACCGCCGAGGTGAACGCCTGGAAATGGGTGATCTCGCCGGGGTCGTCCCCCTTGGAGTAGCGGCCGCGGATGGTGCGGAACGCCAGCGGCAGGGCGCGGATGTTGATGAACTTGAAGAACAGGGTGAGAAAAATCCCGGCGCCGGCCAGCCACACCAGGATGAACGCCACCTTGTGGGTCTCGCCGTCCTCGTCCGTGCTCCACAGGATCGGGAAGAAAATCACCGTCATGGCGGCGTCGGCCACCGGCTTGAACAGCTCGTCGATGCGCTGGTCGAGGTCCACCCGGTGCTCGTCGATGCGCTGCGTTGACGGATCCTCCCCGGTCGGCTCGTCGCCGGGGATCACATCTTCGACCGCCTGTTCCAACGCGGGAGCGGTGTCCGCGTCCGGGGCAGCCTCCTGCGCCTGTGCCATGGGCACGACCGGGGCCAGCCACATGGCAAGCCACGCCAGCAGCAGCAGATTCGCAGACAGCGGGCGGCCGGGCAGGTGGCGTGTGCCGCGGCGACGGTCACGG
>SKLO01000459.1 GCA_007123195.1 Verrucomicrobiales bacterium
CGGCCGCCTCGTTGATCACGCACACGTTGCGCGCCTCGGCGACCTCGAGGTCGTTGAAGAAACGGCCCTGGCCGACGCGCATGTTGCGCATGCCGGGCCAGTCGGGGATGGTGCCGAACAGGCGCACCTCGGTGGAATGAGTGCGGTGCCAGGCGAAGTCCGACATCTCGCGTGCCGGGGCGATGATGGTGACGCCGGGAATGGTGGCGCGGATCTGCAACAGGTCGCGCGGGGTCAGGCCGTATTCGTTGGCGGCAAAGGTGAGATCCGAGTTGGCGTCGCTCTCCGGCGGGCGCACGCTCTGGAGGATCACGTTCTGTGAACCCAGCTGGCGGATCTGGTCCTGGGTCTCGGCCGACAGGCCCTCGCCGATCGCCAGCATGGCGATCACCGAGCCGACGCCGAAGACGATGCCCAGCGCGGTCAGCATCGAGCGCAGCTTGTGCAGCCAGATGCTCTTGATGCCCAGTGACAGCGAGCGCCGCAGGTGGCGCGGCGACATCAGCAGGCGGAGCAAGGGATGACCGGAGAACATGAGCGGAAACGAAGGCGCGGCCGCGGGAGCGGCGCGGCGGAACAACGGGGTCAGGATGCGGGCACGGGTTCGGCCGGCGCCGCCACCGCGGCGCGGGGCCGCGGCGGGAAGTCACCCGGCAGGTGAGGCTGCGCGGTGGGATCGGTGGCCGGGGTGTCGCTGGCGACCAGGCCGTCCTTGAGGCGCACCACGCGCTTGCCGCGCTGCGCCATGGCCTCGTCGTGGGTGACAAAGATGAAGGTCTTGCCGGCCGCGTTGAGATCGTCGAACACGCCGAGAATTTCCTTGCCGGACTTCGAGTCGAGGTTGCCGGTGGCCTCGTCGGCGAGGATCACCAGCGGGTCGTTGGCCAGCGCCCTGGCAATGGCGACCCGCTGCTGCTGGCCGCCGGACAGTTCCCGCGGACGATGGTTGGCGCGGCTGGCCAGCCCGACCTGGGCCGCCAGTCCGGTCGACAGCCGCCGCGACTCGGATTCGGACATGCCTTGATAGTACAGCGGCACCTCGATGTTCTCCAGCACGGTCAATTGCTGGATCAGGTTGTAGCTCTGGAAGATGAAGCCCAGCCGCCGGCAGCGCACCGCCGCCAGTTCCTCGTCGTCCATCTGTGCCACGTTGACCCCGCCCAGCCAGTAGTCGCCGGAACTGGGCTGGTCAAGGCAGCCGAGCACGTTGAGCAAGGTCGACTTGCCGCAACCTGACGGCCCCATGATGCAGACGAACTCGCCGGGATAGATCTTGAGTGAAATGCCGCGCAGCGCCTGCACGGTTTCGGGCCCCATCTGGAACTGCTTGGTCAAGTCGCGCAGTTCGATGAGGGGCGTCAACCCGGGCCGGCCGGTGTCATTCACGGAAGGACGATCCATCAAATCGGGGGACCGCTCGCCGCGGTCGGGGTGGCGATGCCGGGGCCAGCGGCTCAGGCGTCCGAAGCGGAAACCTCCTGCAGCAGGTGATCGGGGGTGTCGGCGACCGCGGGGCCGTGCTCGTCGGTGTCGTCGCCGAATCCCGGCGGGGGGCTGAGCAGAAGTTCCTCGCCCTCCTCGAGGCCGGAGCGGATCTGAATGAACTGGTCGTTGAACTCGCCCACCTCCAACCGCCGGCGTTCGGCCCGGTTGCCGTTGCGGACAAAGCCGTAATACACGCCGTCGCGCACGTTCACGGCCTGCACGGGCACGAACAGCACATCGGTCAGCTCGTTGACAATGATCTCCACCCTCGCGTTCATCCCGGGCTTGAGGAAGTCGTGCATGCCCTCGATATGCACCCGGGCCGGATAGACTTTCATGTTGGGATTGTGGCGGAAGTTGGAGGAATCGGGCAGCACCGCCAGTTCCGCCACCTTGCCTTCCAGGGTGCGATCCGGTTCGGCATCGGCGACGATGCGGGCGCGCTGGCCGATCGACACCCGCTTGACCTGCGACTCGTGGATGCCGACCGCGACCGACATGCGGCTCATGTCGGGAATGGTGATGATGGTCTGCCGCAGGCGCACGGTGGCGCCCTCGCCGATCGGCTCGCTGGTGCTTCGGCGGCTGCGGTTGTCAGAGGGGCTGCCGTAGGCCACCAGGCCCGGGCGCTCGGCGCGGATGATGCACCGCTCCAGCTGGTATTCCAGGTGCTCCATCTTCTGTTCGGCAATGCGGTAGCGGTGTTCTGCCGAGCGGTGCACCGCTTCGACCTTGGCCATGCGGGAGCGGGCCTCGCGTTTGACCCGGCGCATCCGTTGCAGCGCCTCGTTGTAATTGGAGAGGGTCTCCTCCGCCAGCTTGGGAAACTCGTAGCGACGGTAGATGTCCAGCGCGGTCTGCGCGGTCTGCAGGGCCAGTCTCGACTTCTCCAGACTCATCATCTCGCCCTCCAGCGCCGACCGGGTGATGAACTGCCGCTCGGCCAGGCGCCTGGAACCCTCCATGTTCTCCTCCGCCAGCGCGACCTCGCTTTGATACAACAGGGCGTCGTCCTGCAGCTGGCGCAGCCGCTGCTGGGCCTCGCCGTCGTCGAGCGCATCGTTCTCGATGTAATGCAGGAAGTTGATCTGGGAAACATCGGGGATGTCGGGACCGAGATGAAGGTCGGCCGGCGACACCATCGCCAGCTCGTCGCCCGACGCGCCCGATGCCAGCTCGGTCGACGCACCGTTGCCGTTGCCGGCCACGGTGGCCTGGGCGGCAATGACCTGGCGCTCAAGATCGGCATCCATCGCCAGCTCATACTGCTCCAGGGTCGCCGCATCATGCGGCAGCCCGCGCTCCTCAAGGATGCCGCGCGCGACGTCGGTGCCCATGAATTTTTCGAAGTCCAACAACGCGAACCGCACCACCTGGCGGACATCCTTGATCGCGCTCTGGTTCTCGCTGGCCTGGATGGAGATGTTCTCGGCCGCTTCCAGCAGCGCGGCCAGGGCGTTCTGGAAGTCGATCTCATGGCGCGTGATCTCCTCGCGCAGGTCGGTGGAATCCAGCTCCACGAGGACCTTGCCCTCGGCCACGTCCTCCGCGGTGATCTCATAACCCTCCTCAACGATGCTGAGGATCTTGGTGCCCTGGGAGACCTCGATCTCGGACCGGACCTCCAGCGCCTGCAACGCCTGGATGTCGCCGCCCTGGGTCACATCAATGACCAGGTTGCCGCGCTGGACCTCGAAGCCGGCGATGTGGCGCACGCTGTCCTCGCCCCCCGAACGACCCATCAGCAGACCGGCCACCACCACCACCGCGGCCGCAGCGACCACCAGGGTGCGGCGGCGCTCGTGCCAGAGGCGGGCGATTCGTCCGGAAGGGCGGGGGTTGGCTTCGGGGTCAGGTGTTGTTGTCGCTGTCATTGATATCTGCTTCCTCGGCTTCGGGTGCCAGTTGCTGGACCCAGGCGCCGTCGCCCTGGATGTAAAGAATGCCCACGTCCCGCCAGAACCGGAGGCGGGCGATCGTGTGGTTGACGAGGGCTGCGGTCAGCTGGTTGCGCGAGTTCAATAGATCAGAACGGGCGTCAACGAGATCCCTTACGTCTCCCCGGCCAAGTTCGAGCAGAAGCTCCTCCTCCTCGATCCGCCGCTCGGCCAGCGCCACCGCCGCCTCGGAGATCTCATGCTGGCGCCGGGCCTGGGCCAGTTCGCGCTTGGCGTTGATCAACTCGAGCTTGACCTCGTCGATGCGCTGCTCCAGCGACCGGGCGGCACTCTGCTCATCGATCAGGGCGGCGCGGAAGTTGTTGCGCTCGAACTTGCGATCCAGCGGCAGGTCGAGATCGAGGGCCACCGACCAGTCGCGGCGGTGGAGGTCGATCGAGGGAAAGCCGTCGCCCTCGGGCGAGCTGACGACTCTGATGTCGGCGCTCAGGTCCAGTCCGGGCAGCAGGTCGTTCGAGGCCACCGCAATGCGCCGCACGGAGTCCTCATACCTCTCGCGCGTGTTGAGCAGGTCCAGCCGCGTGTCCAGCGCCACCCGCAGGGCGTCGCCGAGATCGATCCCGGGTTCCTCCAGACTCAGGTCCGCCAGCTCCTCGTCCAGCAGCACGATCGGGGTGTCCACCGGCAGGCTGAGGTCGAGTTTCAGGTCGTCGAGTGCCTCCTCGTAGGAGCGCACCGCATTGATCCACGAAAGCTCGCTGTTCAACGCAGCCTGGCGCAGGCGGCCCAGCTCCGACTGGGTGCGGCGATCCTCCTCCGCCAGCGCCTCCTCGCGCTCAAGGCTGATCTGGAAACCGGTGAACTGGATGTAGGCGTTGCGCGCGGCGTCGCGCGCCTGCAACACCCGGTAAAACTGGCTGGCGATGTCGATCGACAAATCCTGCCGGAACCGGGCGAAATCGCGGATGGCATACAACAGATCCCGCTCGGCCTGCGTCAACGCCTCGGTGGTGGCGCGGGTGCCGGCGCCCTTCAGCAGTGGCTGGACGATCGATCCGGTCAGCGCGGAGGCGGCGTTGGAAGGGTCGGGGCTGGAGACAAAGCGCAGGAAATCGGTGGTGAAATCGGCCGCAATGCGCGTGCCCAGCCGGTGCAACGCGCTGGCACTCAGGCGCGAACTGGTGGTGACAGTGGTGGTTTGCACCAGCGAATCGACCGGACCCTCGACCGATTCGGTAATCACCTGGCGGCCGACCCCGCCACCGCCGGCAAAGATCGGCGTGAATTCCTGGCGGGCCAGCGTCAGGTCGAGCGCCTGCACGTACAGCGCCTCTTTGCGCTGCAGGTATTCGCGGTTCTGCCGCACCGCGAGGCCCAGCGCGTCGGCCAGGGTCAACACCCGCGCCTGCTCATGTGAACTGTCGCGGTCGCCGAGAAATTCGGGCCGGTCCGGCAAGGTTTCAAACCGGTTCAACGAGGTGCGAACCGGCACGGTGATGTCGGCCAGCGCGGCCTCCGCCACATCCGGCACCGCGACTGCCTTCTCATTCAGGATGCCGCCGGCTTCCTGGTCGGCCCGCTCCGCATACCAGGTGCTGCTGCAGGCCGGCAGCAGCAAAACCGTCGCGAACATCGCGACGACCCACCGGCCATGTTTCCAGAGGAATCGGAGACGTGGATACAAAACGTTGATAGTCAAACAGTTGTCGAGGTGGAAAGGAAGTTCCCGTGAGGCTATCAACGGGTTTCAATGCCGCGGTCTTACAGCACCGGACCAGCACCCGCGGGCGGGGCGGACCCGTGACCAGCCCGAATGGGCGCTCGCCGGGCCGGACCCGGACGCTGCGGGACGCCGGACATCCGCGTCGCCAGATGGGAAGGCAATGACCGGGCTCAGGGGAAGGCGATGACCGGGCTCAGCCGGAAAAACGCGACAGAACGGGAAAAGAAACCGTCCGCCCGCCGCCATTTCGAATGGCCAACGGGCCGGCCTGGGGCGGGGGGGACCGGGTGAAAAACAAAGCGCCCCTGCCGGAACGACTTCAGGAAAAAACCCCCTTAAACCTGAAGTGAACGGGTCCGACAGGGACGCCTTGTGCGGCTATCATCGCCGCTGGGCCCGGGGATGCAA
>SKLO01000524.1 GCA_007123195.1 Verrucomicrobiales bacterium
GCCCTGGAACCAACGCCACATTCGCCGGCTGGAACAGGCTTGCAGTGGGTTTTGGGAGGTGCGGTTCGAGCGGGCCGGCCGCTACCGGCTGGAACTGCGGCGCTGGCCGGATGAGGTGCCGGTGCCGGCTTCGGCGGGATTGCCGGCTGGAGCGGAGTCGCCCGGGGGTGGGGCCTGGCGGGCGGTGGAGGGATTGCCGCTGGAGATCATCGGCGCCCGGGTGGAGTGGAACGGGACCAGCCACGAGCGGGCGTTTGACGGATCGACCGACCGTGCGACCGTGGAATTGCGGATCCCGGAGCCCTCCGTGGGTCGGCTCAAGGCCTGGTGGATCACTCCGGATGGAGTCCGTGGCGCCTATTACGTGGTGGTCGAGCGGGTTGACAGCGGGACGTCATCGGAGTAGGTTATGTGTTCAAAAGATCATTGACGGTTTTTTCGCCGATCTCCGGTCACCTTGCGCTGTCCGCTCCACTGCCGCCGCCATTGTCACCATGTCCGTTCCGCCCCCTGTCGATCCCGTCGTCCCCGCTGAGCTGTCAACCCGTGCGGAGGTTGCTGCCGCTGATTCCGCCGCTCCGGTCGTGAGCGACGGGTTGCGCGAACGGGCGCTGCAATTGCTGCGCGAGCACTGGGGCTACGACCGGTTCCGGCCACACCAGCAGGACATCGTGGCGGCGATCGCCGGTGGGCGCGACGTGTTCGCGCTGATGCCGACGGGTGCCGGCAAGAGCCTCTGTTACCAGCTTCCCGCGGTGCTGCAGGATGGCGCCACGGTGGTGATCAGTCCGTTGATCGCGCTGATGAAGGACCAGGTGGACGCGGCGCTGGCCAACGGCATCCGCGCCGCCTGTCTGCACAGCGGTATGGATGCCGGTGCCCGGCGGGAGGGCATGCAGGCCTACCGCAGCGGTAACCTCGACCTGCTTTACATGGCACCCGAGCGGGTCGCGCTGGAAGGATTCCTCGACCAGCTGCGCCATTGCCCCACGGGCCGGCCGGGGTTCATTGCGATTGACGAGGCGCACTGCATCTCCGAATGGGGTCACGATTTCCGGTCGGATTACCTGACGCTCGGGCGCCTGCGGGAGGCTTTCCCGGAGTCGGCGGTGGCGGCGTTCACGGCCACGGCGACCGAGCGGGTGGCGGAGGACATTGTCGCCCGGCTGGGATTGCGCGATCCGTTCCGGGTGCGGGCTTCGTTCAACCGGCCGAACCTGCACTACGCGGTTCTGCCCAAGCACGATGCGGAGCAGCAGATCATCGAATTTGTCCAGGCCCATGCCGGCCAGGCCGGGATCATCTACCGCTCGACCCGGCGTCATGTGGAGGCGACGGCCGCGGCCTTGCGCAGCGCCGGGGTCAACGCGCGGGGGTATCACGCCGGGATGGAGGGCGAGGACCGCAGCCGTCATCAGGAGGCGTTCATCCGCGGCGAGGTGGACGTGATCGTGGCCACGATCGCGTTCGGCATGGGCATTGACAAGCCGGACGTGCGTTACGTGGTGCACGGCGACCTGCCGAAGAACATCGAGGCCTACTATCAGGAGACCGGCCGCGCCGGCCGCGACGGCGACCCGTCGCGCTGCCTGCTGCTGTTCAGCGGCGCCGACACCGGCCTGCACCTGCATTTCCTCAAGGAAATCGAGGACGACACCGAGCGCGCCGCCGCCCACGAGCGGCTGCGCAACATGGAGCGTTACGCCCAGGGTTTCGACTGCCGACGCCGGGTGCTGCTCGGGTATTTCGGTGAGGCAATTAAAAAGGAACAATGCGAGGGTTGCGACGTGTGCGACAGCGACCTGGAGGAGGTGGACGCCACCCGCGACGCGCGCATGCTGCTGTCGGCGATCGCGCGCACGGGCGAGCGCTTCGGCATGGTGCACGTGTGCGACATCGTGGGTGGCGCGGCGACGGCGAGGATCCGCCAGTTCGGCCACGACCAGCTGCCGACCTACGGGGTCGGGCGCGACAAGCCGAAGGCGCACTGGCGCGAGGTCGGGGACGCCCTGTTGGCGAGCGGCATCCTCCGTCGCGACGATGGCGGCATGCCGGTGATCAAGTTCGGGGCAGGGGCGCGGGAGTTGTTGAAGGGGCAGGACAAGTTCGTGATCCGGCGGTTGCCGAGGCACGCCCGCGCCGAGCGCCCGCGCCGGGGCGATCGCGAGGTGGAGGTGGTGCACCCGGCCTTGTTCGAGGAATTGCGTCGGCTGCGGCGGCAGTTGGCCGACCGGGACTCGGTGCCGCCGTATGTGGTGGCGAGCGATCGCATGCTGCGGGACCTGTGTGCCAAGCTGCCGAGTGGAACTGTGGCGCTGGCGCGGGTGTATGGCTTCGGCACCCGCAAGGTCGAGCAGTATGGCGGGGACTTTCTGGGGGTGGTGAACGAGTTCCGCCGGCAACATCCGGAGGCCGCGCCGGTTCCCTCCGCGGCGGGTGCTGCGGCGCGTCCGGCGGGCAGTGGCGACCCGTCGCGGCCGCGGCTGTCGGCGCCCATGCGGCGCACGCTCGAAGGCCTGCGCCAGGGCTGGGACCTCGACCGCATCGCCGCGGACCAGGGCAACCAACCGGCGACGATTGTCGATCACATCGACCGGCTGTCAGCCGCGGGCGAGTCGCCGCCGGTGGAACACCTCATGGACGAGCGCTTGCTGGCGGTGCTGCGGCCGCTGTTCGTCGAGCATGGATTCGCACGCCTCAAGCCCGTGGTCGAGGCCGCCGCCGAACAGGGGCTTTCGGTCAGCTACGACCAGGCGCGGCTGGTGCGGGCGCTGCTGGTGCAGCGCGATCGCGCGGGCAGCCATGAGAATGAGTCGTGAAACCTGCCACTTTTGGATCTTGGGCGTCGGGAGTCTTACCCATCGAGTGCCTGCCGATGGCCTCTGGGTCAACGCTGGCACCCCGCCAGGGTGCAATGATGGTGGGGCGGGGGAATCCGGTGGTGTCGCTTCGCTCAACCACCGGCTACCACCTGTGATGCCTCCGGCATCCATCGCGGCCCGTCCGCCCCGTCCGACTCCGCCACCCGCCACCCGCCACACGCCACACGCCACCCGTTACCCGTTACCCGTTACCCGTTACCCGCCCGTGGCCTTGGCCGCGAAGGGAATGCACACGGATGCGCGGACAGCGCGCAACTCGATCCCGGAGGGATCCAAGACGGTAGCCGGTGGTTGAGCCCGCCTTGGGGGCGACACCACCGGTTTTGCCACCCCTCAATGGAATGCATCCTGAAGGGATGCCATCGGCGCGGTTCGCCAACCCCTGGGCGGCTCTGGCAACAAGGCCCGCCTACACCAGACGCAACCACAACGCTGGCACCCCGCCGGGGTGCAATGATGGTGGGGCGGGGGAATCCGGTGGTGTCGCTTCGCTCAACCACCGGCTACCACCTGTGATGCCTCCGGCATCACTGCAGCACGATCTCGGTGCCGATGCCGCGGTCGGTGAAAATTTCAAGAATCAGCGAGTGCTTGATGCGGCCGTCGATCAGGTGGACCTTGCCGACGCCCTGGCGCAGCGCTTCCAGCGCCGAGCGGACCTTGGGAATCATGCCGCCGTTGATCACCTCCTGGCCGATCAGGGTTTCGATCTCGGCCGGGCGCAGGGTCTGCATCAGGGTGCTGGCGTCGAGCGGGTCGCGCATCACGCCAAGCACATCGCTGAGATAGACCAGCTTGGAAACCTTGAGCCGACCCGCCAGCGCGCTGGCGGCCAGGTCGGCGTTCACGTTGAGCGTGCGGCCGCTGTCGGCCTCGACCGCGATCGGTGAAATCACCGGCACCTTCTCGGCGGCGATGGCGTCGATGACCGGGCTGGTTTCGAACCCGGTGACCTGGCCGACGTAGCCGAGGTCGGTTGCCTCGCCGGTCCTGGGGTCGGTGCCGGTGGTGCGCCGGCCGACCAGCACCCGTTTGCCTGACAAACCCACAGCGTGGCCGCCGAGGGTGTTGATCTGCTCCACGAGTGCCGGATTGATGACCTCGTTGAGGGTGCGCTCGACGATGCGGATGGTGTCCTCGTCGGTGATGCGCAGGCCGCCGCAGAACCTGGCCTGCAGGCCCTCGTCCTTCATGGCCTGGGAGATCGCCTTGCCGCCGCCATGGACCAGCACGGGATTGACGCCGACGGCCTCCAGAAAGACGATGTCCCGCAACAGGCCGCGCACCAGTGAGGGATCCTCCATGGCGCTGCCGCCCACCTTGATGAGGAAGGTCTGGCCGCGGAAGTTCTGGATGTAGGGCAGGGCCTCCAACAGCACGGCGGCCTTGTCGATCTGGCTGCGCATCGAGTCGGTGATGGATTTGAACTGGCTCACAACAATCAAGCGCCCGGCGTGTTGTCGGCGGCGCAACGCAGCGCCGCTCCGGCCGGGCCTAATGGCGCTACAGTGGGACAGGCTGCCGGCGACTGCAAGCCCTTGTCCAATGAATTGAACGGACGGGCGCAACCCGGTCGGCCGCGGACGTGGTTCAGTCTCCGGCGGGCGTTTCCGGGCCGACGGCCTGCGGGTTCCACCAGCTGTCGGCCCCGGCCTCGAAGGCCCCGATCGACGGCGCCCGGCCGTGGAACGGCAGGCCGACATCGGCGCCGGTTTGGTCGAGGTTGCCGCCTGGTCGCGGCCGGTAACGGCCCCAGGGGCCGCGATCGTCGTTGGCGTCAAATTCCGGGGCCGCCACGACACCGGCCGAGACGGGCGGGTCGACCAGCTGGTGCATCAGGTTGTGGGACAAGTCGACCTTGTCGGGCACGCCGCGGCCGGCGTCCACCAATTGCCGGGGTTGTTCGGCCGGGGCCACCAGCACGTTGTTGCGTGCCACCCAGCCGTTCATGCGCTCGCCGCTCCAGGATCCGAACAGGCTGCCGACCCGGTCGCCGGCTTCAGCTGCAATGACGGTGTTGTTGTAAACCTGAATGCCCTCGGCCAGACCCTCGTTCATCCACACGAGGGCGCGGTCGAGGTTCTCGACCACGTTGTGGTGGATCCATACGGGGCCGCGGTTGTTGCCGCCGTGATGGGTGTAGACGCGGCCGTTGGGGCGCTCGATGCGGATCCAATTGTGGCTCAGGCGCAGGTGATTGCGCGGCCCCTCGACGGTGTAGCTGTCGGTCAGCAGGTTGTGATGGATCCAAACGGTGAACTCGAAGCCGCGGCTGTTCGGGTCGTCGCTCTGGCCTCCCTTGGGCACCGAAATGCAGCCGTGCAGGATGTTGTGGTCGATCTCCAGCCCGTATTCGTTCTCGTGCGCCGATTCGATGGCGAAGTAGGGTGCGTCGATCAGGTTGTGGTGGATCCTCACATTCTCATGCCCGCCGCCCTTGTAGCCGTAGCCCTCGGGTCCGCCTGACCTGATTACATTGTGGTGGATTTGCGAATTCTTGATCCAGGTGGTGCGGATCAGGCCGTTGGTCCAGCCGTGGCGCTCCATGCTGGCGCGCTCGATCAGGTTGTGATGGATTCTGACCTCGCTGCTGTGGGTGACGTGCAGCCCGGCCCAGCGGAAGTCGTGCAC
>SKLO01000084.1 GCA_007123195.1 Verrucomicrobiales bacterium
GCCTGTCGATCTGCGGGGTGGGGATTTTGCCGCGGTCGGGGTTGTAGCATTGCACATCGCCGTAGCCGAGGTCGTCGGCGTAGATGATGACGATGTTGGGTTTTTCCGCTGCCGTGAGAGGCAGGGCAAATGCGAGCAGAAGAATGAAGAGGCAGCGGGGCATCGGAGTTGGGGGCGTCATGGTCGAACAGGCAAACGGAGCAGGCACATGGAACTTTCACCGAATGGCCGCCCCCGCTGGTCCTGCCGGGACAACGCGTCAGTTTGCGTTCGCGGCAACTTCGGCAGGCTCCACGGCCTCGGCGGCGTCGCTTGCGGCCGGGTGACGTTCGTTCCATCACAGAGATCACAGAGATCACATCGAATCCAGAGCTGGAACACCATTGGGTTGGGAGGGCTCGGGCGGCAAAGCCGGTAACCCGTACATCCGCCAACCCCACCCGGATTCAGGCTTTCCAAAATTGTTGTAGTAGGCTTGAGCGGTGCCGTTGCTTCTGCCCGGGATCACATCCAATATCAACCATCGGAAATCACCAATCGGCAATCCTCTGCCTGTCCGAGGCTTGCCCCGCTGGAATGCCACCATCCCTGATCGAACAGCATCTGCACGCCGGCACCGCCCTGCCGCCGGTGACCACGGCGGCCGGCGTCATCGACAGCCATCTGCTGGGCCGGATCGATTATGCCGAGGCGCTGGAATTGCAGGAGCAACTGGTCCGGCAGCGGATCGATGGCGTGCGCGGGGACACCCTGCTGTTGCTGGAGCACCCGGACGTCTACACCATCGGCCGCCGGCGCGACACCAGCTCGCTGGGCACCCTGCCGCGGCTGCCGCACCCGGTGCACGTCATCAGCCGCGGCGGCCAGGCCACCTGGCACGGCCCCGGGCAGTTGGTGGGCTATCCGATCCTTGATCTGAATCGTCGCGGGCGTGATTTGCATCGTTACCTGCGGGCCTTGGAGAGCGTGGTTATTGGAGTCGCCGAGGGATTCGGGGTGCCGGCCGGACGCATGGAGGGCCAGACCGGGGTATGGGCCGGGGGTCGCAAGCTGGCATCCATCGGCGTCGGCGTGCGCCGCTGGATTTCCTGCCACGGCTTCGCCCTCAATGTCGATCCGTCGATGGCCGGATTCCAAGCCATCGTCCCGTGCGGCATCGCCGGGGTCGAGATGACCTCGCTGGCGCGGGAGCGGCAGGGAATCACCACCGACGGCCCGCCGCCCGACTGGCGCACGGTGGCCGCGCTCGTGCCGCAGGTCCTGGCCGCGGTGCTGGACCGGGAGCTGGCGGCGGGCTGAAGCCAGCCACTGTCTCGGGGTGAATGGCGCCAGTGTGCTGGTTCCGAAACTTCGGCACGAACCAGGTTGCCTCAAGGTTTTCGACGGCTCAATGGCATCCCCGGTACCCGGTCTTGCCGCCCGGTCTTGCCGCCCCGCGCGGGCCGGTCGATCCGGCTTGGCAATCTGGCCGATCGGCTTCAAGCTGGCCCCATGAGCGCCGCCAGCCAGTCAGTGATCGCCATCGACCTTGGATTCCAGGGGGTGCCGCAGGTCAATCACGTGTTTGCCCTGGCCAACCCGGGCGGCGACGGGGTGGTGCTGGTGGAATGCGGTCCGGCCTCAACCCGCGACACCCTGCTGCAAGGCCTGCGACACCACGGCATCGAGCCGCGGCAGGTGACCGATGTCCTGCTGACCCACATCCATCTCGACCACGGCGGCGATGCTGGCTGGTGGGCCGGGCGCGGCGCGCGCATTCACGCCCACCCGAGCGCCGAACGCCACCTGATCGATCCCTCGCGCCTTGAGGCCGGGGCCCGCTCTCTCTACGGCGACCGGTTTGACGCCCTCTGGGGCAAGGTCCGGCCGGTGCCGGCCGGGCAGGTGCGGACGGTGGCGGATGGCGCCAGCCTGTTCGATGGTCGGTTGACCGCCTGGCACAGCCCGGGCCATGCGCGCCATCATGTGGTCTGGCAGCTCGGCGACCAGTTGTTCACCGGCGACACCGCCGGCGCCCGCCTCGCCGGCCGCGATTACGTTTCAGTCACCGCGGCCCCGCCCCAGTTCGATCCCGCCGCCTACGATGCCACTGTCGCGCGGCTCCAGCAGCTGCGCCCGCGACGCCTGTGGCTGACCCACGGCGGCGCCTTCGACGACGCCGCCGGCCACCTGGAGCGCTACCGGCAGCGGGTGGCCGACGTCGCCGCCACCGTCGGCCGCTGGCTCGACCAGGGCTGTTCCGCCGACCGCATCCGCCGCGACTATCGCGACCGGGAACGATCGCTGGCGCTTGACTCCGGGCTGGATGACTCCCAGTGGTCGGTGATGGAACTGATGAATCCAACGGCCTTGTCCGCCGATGGAATCATGCTGCAATGGCAGAGAGAACGATCATGAACCACCCACAACCCCAAGCCGCCGCCGTGACCGTCCACCGTTTGTTTTTGGTGCCGCTGCTCGTGTCAGCCCTCGCGCTGGCGCTCGCGCCGGTCGCTTCCGCCGCCGACAGCGAACCCGGAGCCGATGCCGGAGGGCGTCCGCCCAACGTGCTGATCCTGCTGGTCGACGACCTCGGCTGGATGGATCTCGGCTGTTATGGCAGCGACCTTCACGAAACCCCGAACCTCGACCGGCTTGCGGACGAGGGCGTGCGGTTCACCGACGCCTATGCCGCCTGCACGGTGTGCTCGCCGTCGCGCGCGGCCTTGCTCACCGGCAAATACCCGGCGCGGCTGAACCTGACCGACTGGATCGAGGGGCATTCGGCGCCCAACCCGCCGCTGCGCATCCCCGACTGGACCCGCAGCCTGCCTCATGAGGAGGTGACGCTGGCGGAGGCGTTGCACGACGCCGGCTACCGCACCGCCCACGTCGGCAAGTGGCACCTGATGCGGCAGACCGAGCCGCGCGACGAGGACCTGCCGACCGGGCACGGTTTCGAGATCAACCGCGGCGGCCTTGAGATCGGCCAGCCGGGATCGTATTTCTGGCCGTATGCCGATCCCCGGGGCCGCGCCCGCAACCTGGCTGATTTCCTCCCGCAAGGCGGCGCGGAAGGGGAATACCTGACCGACCGCCTGACCGACGAGGCGCTGGCGGTGATCCGCGACTGGGCCGACGAGCCCTGGTTCATGCATTTTTCCTACTACACGGTGCACACCCCGATCCAGGGGCGGCCCGACCTGGTGGAATACTACCAGGACAAGATCGAGCGGGAGCAACCGCAATTGCACACGAACGCCGGGTATGCCGCGATGGTCGGGGCGCTCGACGAGTCGGTGGGCCGGGTGCTCGACCTGCTGGATGAACTCGGCTTGCGGGACGACACGATCATCCTGTTCACCTCCGACAACGGCGGGCTGATCGGGCGCAACCAACCGATCACCAGCAACGACCCCCTGCGCAGCGGCAAGGGCGACGCCTACGAAGGCGGCGTGCGGGTGCCGTTCATCGCCAGCTGGCCGGGCCATTTTGTCGAGGGCAACGTCAGCGGCGCGCCGGTCATGGGCATCGATCTCTACCCGACCGTGCTCGCCCTGACCGGCGTGGCGGGAGACCCTGACCACAATGCCAACGTCGACGGCATGGACATCAGCGAGGCCTTCACCAACCCCCGCGGGGTGGTCAACGAGTTCGCGCAACGACCCTTGTTCTGGCATTACCCGCACTACCATCCGCTCGGTGCCCGGCCCCACAGCGCGGTGCGGCTCGATGCCTGGCGCCTGTTGCAATACCACGACGACATGCGGGTCGAGTTGTATCACCTCAATCAGGACATCGGTGAGCGCACCGAGCAGGCAGGCAGTCACCCGGAGGTGACCAGGGAACTGGAGGAACTGCTCGAGCAGTGGCGTCTGGAGGTGGACGCGCAGATGCCGACGCCCAACCCCGAGTTCGATCCCACCCGGCCGTTCCCCTTCGGATCCTGACCGCCGCGCGCGGCGGTGGCGCGGCATGGGAGCAAGGCGACAGCCGGCCGGGCCGGGCACGCGCACCTGCCGCGCCGCGCCACCATCAGGTTGACCCGGCGCCGCCGGCGGGCGATGGCATCGCCATGCCCAAGCGCTCCCGCGGCCCGGTCCGATCCTCCCGACAACTGGCGCTGGATCTGTTGCAGCGCTGGCGTGGCGGCGAGGGCTTCGCGGCCGACCTGATGACCGACGCCTTCGCCCAGACCCCGCCCCCGGCCCCGCGCGACCGGGCCCTGGTGCAGAACATGTTCTACGGGGTCCTGCGTCAGTTGCGCCTGCTGGATCATTGGATCGGCGAGCTGAGACCGACCGGCCGGCTCGGCGCCGACGAAAGGGACCTGCTGCGGCTGGGGCTTTGTCAGGTGCTGGTGCTCGGCATGCCGGACCACGCCGCGGTCGATACCACCGTGGCCTGCGCCGGGCGCGCCCGCGGCCTGGTCAACGCCGTGCTGCGTCGCGCGATTCGGGAGCGGGGTCGCCTGCTGGCGGATGCCGCCCAAAGCCCACCCGCCCTGCGCTGGTCGCACCCGGACTGGTTGTTCGAGCGCTGGAGCCGGCAGTTCGGCCGGGACGCCGCCGACGCCCTGTGCCAATGGAACCAACAACCGGCCCCGGTGTGGCTGCGCCTCAACCGCCTGGCGCCCCCGGCGCCACCCGCCGGCAGCGGGTCCACCGAAGCCGATTGGCCGGACGAGGTCCGGCAGGCGGTCGCCACCGGCGCTCCCGCGGTCGATCTGGCGACCCTGCTCGGGCCGTTGGGTCGGGACTTTGCGCCGGTCGACCGCCTCCCGCGCGACGCCCTCGACGCCGGGCTGGTGTATGCCCAGGATCCATCGACCGCCGCTGCCTGCCGGCTGCTCGACCCGCAACCGGGTGACACGGTGATCGATGGATGCGCCGCTCCCGGCGGCAAGACCGCCCTGCTGTGGCAGCTGATGGAGCGCCGCGGGCGGCTGGTCGCCTGCGACCTGGCACCGCAGCGTTTGCAGCGACTCGGCGACAACCTGTCCCGTCTCGGGGCCGGCGAGGTCGAACTGCGGGCGGTGGATTGGACCGCACCCGGGGCGGTGCCGGCGGAGTTGCCGCCGGCCGATCGCCTGCTGCTCGACGTGCCCTGCAGCAACACCGGCGTCATGCGCCGGCGCATCGACGTGCGCTGGCGGCTCGACCCCGGCCAGTTCACCGAGCTGCAGGCGCTGCAACTCGCGATCGTCGCCGGGGGGCTGCGGCGGTTGCGAACGGGCGGCATCCTCGTCTACAGCACCTGCAGCCTTGATGCCGAGGAAAACGAGCAGGTGGTCCAACAGCTGCCGCGGCGCCACCCGGGCCTGACCCTCGAGCAGGTTCACGCCACCCGGCCCTGGCTCGACCGCGTCGACGGCTCGTTCGCCGCCCGGTTTGTCTGGCACGGACCCGCCGCCGGAACCGGCGTCTGATCGATCCGCGCCGTTTCGATGAACATTTTCCCCGCCACGATGGTCAGCAAAATCGTTTGCATTGACCACCGCTGCCAGCATGATGCTGGCGCCCGGCGGGGCC
>SKLO01000581.1 GCA_007123195.1 Verrucomicrobiales bacterium
CCGGGGTCGGCGGCGGGTCGGCGGCAACCAGCAGCGGGTGGGGCAGGAGGGCGACGCACAGGGCGGTTGCCAGCATCAGGGTGGTGGCTGCCATGGATCGGCGCAAACCGGGCATGGTCAGCGGGAGGCCTTGTTTTTCTGAGGGCGGGTTGCAAGGCGGAGCGGGCAGGGCTCTGGCGGTTCGGGAGGGCGGGGGACAGGTCATGGCGTTGTGATCGGGCGCAGGGCGGTTCGGGTCGTTGGTGGCAGGGGCTGGCTGGAGAGGGGGGCGGGAGCGGGACACAAAAAAGCGGGGCCTGCCAATGGACAGGCCCCGCTGTTGAGATTTCGTGCGGAACAGGTGGTTCACGGCGGCCTGCGGCTGGCGACTGCGGTGAGCCGGGGTGCGATGTCAGGCCGGACTGTGGATCACTCCTCTTCCTTCAGTTTGTCGGCATACTTTTCGGGCTCGGCCTCGAAGCGGGCCTTGCAGCGGTTGCAGCAGAACGCGACCTTCTTGTCTTCCCACTCGGTGACGACATCGGCCTTGGCCGGGCGGTCGGCGACGGGGCAGATCGTATTGATCGGCTCGGCGGACAGGAATCCGGCCGAGACGGCGATGAGGGTGAGGGTGCTGAGGAACAGTTTCATGGTCTTTTTCGTTGGATCGGAAAACGGCCCGGATTGGCCGTCTGATTGGTTTGGCTCATGGCCACGCCCTATATTACGCTGCCGGGGGCGTATTTTGCACACCTATTTCGGAGCCGGCACATCAGCGTGCCCCCATCCCGCCCATGGGGCTGCGGTCAGCGCCTTTGGAGATGAGCGCAGGCGTGCAGCACGCGGGTGCGGTAGTGGTCCCAGGTGAACCGCTCGAGCACGCGCTGGCGGCTTTGGCGACCCATTTCGGGAAGCCGCTCGGGGTGGTGGTGCAGGTGCTCGATGGCCGCGGCAAGGGCATCGGGGTCGTTGGCCGGCACCTGCAGGCCGTTCACCTGGTCGATGACCGCGTCGCCGGCCTCGCGGGTGGAGATCAATGGCAGGCCGCAGGCGGCGGCTTCGAGGGTGGCCTTGGCAGTGCCTTCGCACTCGGACGGGAAGACGAACGCGGCGGCGCTTTGCAGCATGGGAACGATGTCGGGCTGGAATCCGGGGGTGCGCACGTCGGGACCGCCGAATTCGGCCAGTAGCGGGCGCATGGCGGCGGGCACGGTGCCGACCAGCACGAGTTCGGCGTCCTTGAGGGCGAGCGAGCGCCAGGCGCGCAGCAGGTGATGCACGCCCTTGCGCTCGATGAGGTCGCCGACGAACACCAGACGAAAAAGGTCGGGTGGCGACGCGGCGGGATGGAACCGCCGGGGATCGACGCCGCGGCCGACATACCAGAGTTTGTGCTCCGGCACGCCGCTGTCGATGAACGATTCGGCCGCGCGCCGGGATTGCAGCAGCAACAGGTCGACCAGTTCGTATTCAGCCAGGATCCGGGGCCGGTCGATGGTGCAGCGCTGGCGCCAGCCGCGCCAGGGGTGGCGGCTGACGAACTCGCGCTGCTGCCGGTTGGACAGGGTGGCGAACGGCTTGCGCCGGCCCTTGTCGCGGTGCCAGGTGGGGATTTCGATCATCGACGGCACGCCACGGCGCCTGGCTTCGACGAGGCTGGCGAAGGCGTCGCCGGACCAGCCGTGGAACAGGTCGAATCCGCCGCGGGCGAGAGCGCCGGCGGCGATGAGGTCGACCGCCTTGCGGGCGGCGTCGAATCCGGCGGCGCGATCGATCCACGACAGGCAGCGCACGGGGTGGCAGGCGACGGTGCGGATGAGGCGGCGGGGGATGACGCTTTGGGCGTTGCCGTAAGCGACGGCGAGGCCGAGACGGCCGAGCTGGTGGCTGCCCATGGCGCCTTCGAACGAGGAGGAGCCGAGGCCGTGACCACCCAACCGGGCGCCGGTGGAGTAGAGAACCCGCTCGGGCAGACGCCCGGGAGCGGGGATCAGCTCGGGGTCGAGGGGTGGATCAAACACGAGGCTTGGCCGGACGGGGCACGTTGCCTGGGGGGAAGCCCGGTGGGGGGTGGTTCAGGGTGACGCCGGGTGGTGGTTGAGCAGCAAACGGCAGACCTCGATGGTGTTGGACAGGTCCTCGAACAGCATGTCAGGCGAATGTTCGGCCAGGTCGGGCGCGTCGTAGGTGCCGGTGGCGACGGAGGCGCTGCGGGCACCGAGCGAGCGGGCGCAGGCGATGTCGCGCGGTGTGTCGCCGATGACCACCACCTGATCGGGGGCGAATCTGCGTCCGGCGATGGCTTCCATGCGTTCAAGCGCGATCGGGCCGAGGTGGTCGCGGTCGTGGTGGTCGTCGCCGAAGGCGCCGGTGGGGAAGTAGTGGGAGATGCCGAAGCGCTGGAGCTTGAGGCGGGCGCCGAGTTCGATGTTGCCGGTCAACAGGCCGAGCGCCACCTCCTGGTCCTGTTCGAGGTGATTGAGCAAGGGGCCGACGCCGGGCAGCAGTTCGCCGGTGAAGTTGTCGTCGCGGAGTTCGGATTCCAGGGCGCCCAGATAGGCGCGGTAGAAGCGCTCCATGTTTCTTTCAGACATGACGATGCCGAGCGAGGGCAGCAGGCTGCGCAGGATGCCGGAATCGGTGCTGCCGGCGAGGTCGAGTTCCGGTATTCGGTGTTCGGGGATGTCGAAGGCATCCTGAACGGCATCGATCAGAGCCCTGAGGCCGGCGCCGCGGGTGTCGAGCAGGGTGCCGTCAATGTCGAACAGCAACAGGGTGGGGTGGGGGCCCTGGACCGCGGAGCCGTTGCGTGGGTGGGCGGCCGGGCGGTTCATGGTTTGCTGTTGGATTCCGGTTCGGATTCAGGGCTGGCGCTGGCGCTGGCATCATCGGAACCCGAATCGCCGTCGTTGCCCTCGTCGTCGTCGTCGTCGTCATCGTCATCTTGATCGTCGTCGTCGTGATCCTCGTCAGTGGGCGCGGCGCGTTTGGTGGCGGTGCGCTCCTCGATGGAGATGAACTTGGGTTTGCGTTTTTGCGGCGACACGGGAGAGAGCTGCATGCTGATATGACGGCCGGACATGCGTGGTTCCATGTCGACCTGGGACACGCCCTTGAGGTCGTCACGGACCTGTTCCATCAGTTCGAAG
Source organism: Verrucomicrobiales bacterium (assembly GCA_007123195.1). GTDB lineage: Bacteria > Verrucomicrobiota > Verrucomicrobiia > Verrucomicrobiales > SKLO01 > SKLO01. The sequence goes on from SKLO01000581.1 coordinate 3,129, forward strand.
CCGAGTTCCTTGTGGGCCATCTGGCGACCCTTGAACATGAGTTGCACCCGCAGCTTGTGGCCTTCAAACAGGAAGTCCTCGGCGCGCACGAGCTTGATCCGGTAGTCGTGGGGGTCGATGCCGACGCGGAATTTGACCTCCTTGAGGCGGCCGGCCTTGGACTTGTTCTGTTCCTTTTTCTGCTTGGATTGCTCGTATTTGAACTTGCCGTAGTCGATGATCTTGCAGACCGGCGGATCGACGCGGGCGGCGATTTCCACCAGGTCCAGGCCCTTGCGCTTGGCGCGGCGGATGGCCTCGGAGGTGGCCAGCACCCCAAGCTGTTCGCCGGTGGTGCCGTCGATGACGCGCACGCGAGGCGCCCGGATGCGGTCGTTGATCCGGGTCATGTCGCGGCGGCGACGGAAAGGTCGTTTGCGTGATGGCTTGGCTATGGCGTGTTCCTCCGTGTTTGGTTGAGTTGGATTGGACTAGATTGAGCGGGCTGCGAGCGGGGCGGATGAGTGGCTGTCGGCGCAGGAGCGGGCCATGCGCCGGGAGTCGGAAGGGGCCGCCGGACGTTGGTGGCGGCCGACATGGGAACGAGCGAGAGCGGGGCGGCTTCGCTGCGGCGACGGAAGAACTGCCGTGGGGGACCAACTCATGAGAGATCAGCGCACCCGGAACGCCACGGGGCGGGGATCCGCGCGGGGTGATGCGGTTTCAGGAGGAGGCTGGTGGCCACTTGCACGGTCATAAATTCCTTGTCTGGCGGCCCGAGCTGTGTCGGTGCCGGAGAACGATTGGATCAAGTAAGCGTGGAACCGGAGGGCGGCAAGCAAAAAACGCCAGGCCGACGGGCTGGCGGGGCCGTTCATGGCCAGATACCGGCGTCCTGAAGTTGGCGGACCGGGCGCGCCGGCCATTCGCGGTTGGCCACCGGACTGGCGGGGCTGGGATGGATGATGCCATGGATGGCCGGCGTTGTCGCCGCGCCCCTGGTGGAGGCGATCACGCGCTCGGCGCAGCGACGGGCAAACTCACCGACACCGACAAGGTGGTCGGGCTGCAGCAGGTGAACGAGGGTGGCGAGGTGGCGGTCGCAGGCGTGTTCCAGGAGGTCGCGGGCCTGGCGCGGCAGCTTGTCGGGCGTGACGTTGGCACCGCGCTCGTTGAGGAACAGCAGCGGGCAGTAGTTGGCCACGAAATGATCGGCGAAAAACCGGTCGGGATCGGGTTGGTGGTCGCGAAACAGCGACCACAGGCGGCGGCCGCTGACTTCCGAGCGTCGGCAGTCGAAGCCTTCGATCGGGCGCTTCGGGTGCTGGTCACCTGGCGGGGTGACTCCCGAGCGGATGCCGAGCCAGGCGGTGACGGCTGCGACCTCGCCGAAGGGCACGCCGGTTTGTCCCATGCCGAAGGGCCCCGGGTTCATGCCGAGGAACAGCACCTTCTTGGGGCCGCGGCCGAAGCGCCGGAGGTATTGGTGATGGGCCTCGCGGGCATAATCGAGGGGATGATAGATGAAACTGACCGGTGCGGTTGGACGCAGGCGGCGGAGTTGTCGGGACAATTCATCGGCGGCGAGGCACAGGGCTTCGGCGCTGTCGGGGCCGGGCAGGGTGGAGGTGTCGGCCGCGGGCTTGGCGCCACGTTGGCTGCCGGGTCGGGCTGGCTGCTTGGAACGGCTCATGCGCGCCCATTGAGCGGTGGAAGCAAGGGCATGCAAGCAGAATCCGCGGTGGGTGGGGAGGTGGCGGCCATCAGGCTGGCGGGCGCGGGGGGGGCAAGCAAGCTGTTGTTGTCCGGGGGATGGATGGTGCGGAACAGGAACCAAATCAGCACCAGCAGTCCCAGCAGACCGAGGGCGGTGGCGCCGATGGCGATCAACTTGAGGAGGGTGCTGCGGTCGAGCGGTCTGGGCTCGGGCGGGTTTGAGTCGACCGGAATGAGGCCGCTGGCGGTGCGCACCCGACCCGAGGCGGTGCGCACGCGACCGGTGCCTGGCCGGATGACGCCGGTGCCGGGCCGGATGACGCCGGTGCCCGGGCGGATGCTGCCGGTGGCGGGCCGGACCGCGCCGGTGGGCGGGCGTTGCGGGCTCGAGGTAAGGGATTGCCTGCCGGTGGCGGGACGTGGGCCACCGACCGCCAGCAGCTGGCTGGCGCGACCGACCTGGCCGGTGGCGGGGCGGCGGCCAGGGGCGATACGCTGGCTGCTGGAGCCGGACAGGATGGGTTGACGCGAGGTGACCCGGCGCTGGGCTTCGGTGGGCTGGCCGGGCTGGCCGGGCTGGCCGGTGGTGCCGGATTTCCAGTTGCGCAGGGCGCTGAGGGCGACGTCGGCGTTGGGGTAGCGGTCGTCGCTGGTGCGTTCGATGAACTTCATCAC
>SKLO01000094.1 GCA_007123195.1 Verrucomicrobiales bacterium
CCGGTAGGTTGCTGGCGCTGGCAGTCGCCGCGCTGTTGCTGACCCACGAGTCAGCGCGCCTGTTCGCCACGGACCTGTATGCCGAGCCGGTGCTGTGGTGTCATGCGTTGGCCGCCTACATGCTGGCAGCTGGCAGCTACCGGGAGCGGGCATTGGCGCTGTTGCTGGCCGCCGGTTGTGCGCTGCTCAAGCACGAGGGTCTGCTGGTGATGGCGGGGGTGGGCATGTGGTGCGTTCTGACCGCGGGAGGTTGGCGACACAGGGTGAAAACCACCGCGATGGTGGCGGGCTTGGTGGCGGTCAGTGTGCTGCCATGGTGGTGGCGCCTCGGCAGCGGAGGAGTCGGAACGGAGGACTTTTCGGAAGTGGCAGGCGGTGCCGGCCAATGGGCGCGCTGGCAGGCCACCTGGACGGCACTGAGCGCCAGTTGGGGCCGGGCGTTCGGTTGGGCCGACCTGGCGCGGGTCTGGCCATGGCTCTTGTTCGCCACTTGGCTGGGCGCGGTCCTGCTCGCCATCCTTCGGATGCGGATCGCTGCGGGAAACCGGCACCTCGCCAAGCACAGGTTGAACACCCTGCCGCTGGTGACAACAGCTCTGCTGATGCTCTGTGCGCAGGTGGTGGTTTTCTACTTTTCCAGTCACCCGGTGGAATGGCACACGCGGGTTGTTGGCCGGACGGCCCTGCTGCCGTTCTGGCTGCTGGCAGTGGCGGCAGCGGCCGCTTGCGCACCTGCCGGAAGCGCGGAAACCGCTGCGTCGCGATAACCAGCCCCCATGAAGGCGCCACTACGAGGAACCGAGTGCCTTACATGGCCTCGTTGGGCTCCGCGGACAGGGTGTCGCCCGGCCAGCGTTCGGTTGTGCCTCGCCCGCAACCCGGCATTCGTCAAAAGATCACCCGCAGCCATCGACCAATGCGCGTCGGCTTCTGGAGCTGCGGTGGTTTCATTTGCGTGACGAATGACGATTGTTAGCTTTGAGTTTTGATCGGCGCGGAGGACACCTCATTGGCTCCAAGCCGGGCGGATTCAGCCGCACGGTCACCGGATTCTCCGAATGACGAATGACGATTGGTGATTTTTGATCTCAGATTGGACCGGTGGTCACCTCTCCGGCTCCTGCCGGGCCGATCCAATCGCCAGAATACGGCCGCGCCAACGCTCATCGTCAATGCAAAGCCAAGACAGAGCCAAGGCAACAGCCCGAAGGTCACTTCAAGAATCAGCAATCAACAATCGTCACTCGCCAATCAAGCCTCAACCGTCAATCGAATCCTCAAGCGCTTGTCGCGAGGAGCCACTGCCCAACTTGCTCTCCCGCGATGAGGTGGAGCGCTTCCTGGTCACCGTGCCCGTGGGTCGCTTTGGCACCATGTTCCCTTCGAGCAGATGCAGGCACGACCACTGCAAGATCTCCCGCATGGGTTTTGCACGTTCGCTGCAAACCCATGCCCCCGCCGAGGATCCGTCTGTGACCTTGTTAGGTTAAGCATCCCGCAAAGGTCTGAGGATCAATCGCGAATAGAATGCGCATATCCCGCGCACCACCGCAGGCAACACAAGGGCGGGCCCGTCCAACAACGGATAGCTGTGAGGCAATCTCACCAGCCATCCTGGGGGTTATGGCTCAGGGGCCCGGGGTGTGCCTTACACTCCTGACAAAGGCGCAGCTCCTCGTTGCCCATCAATTGAACCCCGCGGTCGAGGGGGGTCAGGGGCGTGGCAGGGATCTTTCGCGCCTTTGTGCCGCCTTTTCAGGGCTCGATTTCGCGGGGGAGCATACCCAGGGCGTTGCCCTGGGCTGTCGTATGATGGCCCCTTGGGGCTGGAGAACGCCTGCGTCCGGGCCAGCGAGGTCCGAGCCATACCACGAGGGGCTGGTATGATGCCCCCTTGGGGCTGGAGAACGATGGAGGTCTCGATCTGTTTCTCAAGGCGGCGGACTTGAGGGAGGAAAGGATGAGCTTGTTGTCGCCCCAGATCAGCTTGTTGACCCAGCCCTTGATCTGGGGCCGCCCAGGTCAAGGCCCAGATCGGCGTCGGTGTTTTTTTCGGCGCGCGGTTCGTCGATGTGTTCGAGGGTCTGGAAGGGCAGGATGGCGGTGCAGACCTCGCGGGATTTCCCGTTCCAGAGCAGTTCCACCTCGCGCTTGTCCTCGAACAGCAGGAAGCGGTAGCGCTCGGGCAGCGGCTTGCCCTGCTCGATGAGCTTGATGAGGTTGCGGCGCTCGATCTCGGTGAGTCCGGGCCTCCAGCGTTGACGGCAGCCACGTAGGCCGAGTGTGGCGACAGCCCGCCCGGCTCATTGTGCTCCTGCATGACCATCAACCCTCCAAACTACCCTCGTCGCCCGCGTGTGGGGTCTTCCCGCCAAGCTCATCGCGCGGGTGATTGATCGTGCGCCAAAGCCGGGCGGGCTATCGCCACACCCGGCCTACGATGGATGCACCGCGCATTCGATGGGAGGGGTCCGTCACGACGGCAACGTGAAAAGCGCGTTCGGCCGTGTCGTGCGCCGCAGGGAGCGGTGTGTGGGTGGTCCCCTGCCCTCATTCCTTTGTCATCTTGCCTTTTTCTGATCCCCACGCAGGGAACCTGGCCTGCGGCCATTCCCCCTCCCGACCAGGTTGAGAAGTTCGCGACCCACTGATATACCGGCCCGCTCGATGGCATCCCTTCAGGATGCACGGATTTCTTGGGGGGACGTTGTCCGGTGGTGTCGCTGCGCTCAACCACCGGCTACCGGATGGCAAGCCTCCGGCTTGCGGAAGGCGGAACGGCCGGTGAACCTAAAAGGGGAGATGAACCACGAATCACGGAGTCGATGTGAAGCCCCTACCGGTCGGTGTAACGGCGGCGCAGCGCCTCCAGCTGATCGACGATTTCCGGCGCCTCCTTCGCGGCCGCCAACGGCCTGAGATGGCCCCGGATGTAGTCCCAGTCCAGAGTCTCCGGGCCCTGGCGCACAATGGTCATCCGAACGTCCCTCCAATCCTGCTCCCGCGAGGCGAAGGCCTTCATCACTATCAAGTCTTCGGGCGTACAAATGCGAAGGCTTGCGCCACCTGCGGCGAAGACTTCGTATCCGGAACGTTGAACAGCGCTTTGCTCGAAAGGCAGCGCCCCGAGAGCAATGTCGATACCCGTGCCATTCCCGGCCTGGAGCAGCAGCACTCTGTTCGCCAGCGCGAACTCCCGCGCGTCGGGCCTCCGGCCTTGGTAGCGCTCCAGCAAGGCGTCGATGTACGACTCCTCACGCCCCCATCCGGTCAGCAGGGTCATGTCCGCATCTTTGGTCAAACGTGCCTCCGCAAGGGCCTGCACGGCCAGTCCTCCAATGAAGCAAAACTCCCAGCCGCGCTCCTCGCAGAACGACTGCAAGCCGAGCGCAACGTCGAGCAAATCGGTCATGACTGGCCCAGTTTCATGAAAATGCGCTGCTGTTCGACCAGGCCCGAGGTGGGGGCCGGGGGTTCGTGCCGTAATGCCTCTGTCCAAAGCCGCGCAAAAGCCGCGATGTTCGACGCCGTATTGCTCTGCCGCACATCCTCCTCGCGCTGCTCCTCCAGCAGCGGCTCAAGCCGCTGCCATCGCCTCGCATACTCCCTCAGCTCGTTCATTTCAGCCTCGTCCATGCCGCCAATGTAGGCTTTCCGACCGAATCTTCAAGCCCGCATCCCCGATGCCCGCTTCCGGCCGGGGCATGGGTTTGATGGTGGGAGGATGGTGGCTGATGAGAACGAACTCACGAATCACGTTGAATGCGTAAAAGACACGCCGTGGAGGGTTGGTGGGGGAAGCGGGCCGGGGCGTGGGTCACCGCAGCAGTTGGCGGGCGATGATGGCGTCGACCGGGTTGCGCCAGTCGGTCATCACCGGGGCGTCGTCGAGCGCCGGGCGCCACTCGTCGGGCACGCGCTGGTGTCGGGCGCGCACCGTTTGCTGGCCGTTGTGGAACTGGCTGCGCTGCAGGTCGTCGACCGGCTCCATCGAGGCCACCAGGATCACATTGGCCACCACCGAGAGCTGGCGCGGACGGATGCCGTGGCCGCCAGCCGGCGACGGCCGCACGTCGAGCAGGGGCGAGTAGACGTCGATGTGGGGAAACACCTCGCCCATGGTCCTGAGCAGGGCGGCGAGCAGCATCGAGCCGTCGCCCTCGAACGCGGTGATGACGTTCATCATGAACAGGCCGTCGGCACTGAGGCGGTCCCTGACCAGTTCAAAAAACTCGCGGGTGACCAGGTGGGCCGGGATGGACCGCACGCCCTGGTAGGCGTCGCCGAAGATCAGATCGTAGTCGCCGTCGGACTGGCGCAAAAAGCGGCGGCCGTCGGTGGCGTGGGGGCGGATCTGGGGGAATTCGCCGAGGCGGAAGTAGTCGTGGCCGGCCCGGACCACGGCGGGATCGATCTCGACCACGTCGATGTGGCTGTCCGGCCACTGGCTGGCGACGGCGGCCGGCATGCCGAACGCGCCGGCGCCGATGAACAGGGCGCGGTCGACCTGGAAGTCCTCGCGCCCGAGCGCCAGTTTCCAGTAATTCTGGTAGGGCAAGGGCAGCGGGTCGACCGCGCCTTCGACCCACATGCCGCCCTCCATGGTGGAGTCGAGCTTGAGGAAGCGCACCGGGCCGCGCCAGCCGTCGGTTTGCTCGACCCGCACGCGGTGGTAGTAGGTGTGTTCCTCGTGGATGACGTTCTCGGCCGGGGCGGGCTGGACGGCGAAGCTGAGGATAATGGCGGCGCCGATGACGCCGAGGAAGCGCATGCTGGTGGCGGTGCTGGCGGTGGCGCTGCGGCCGGAGTCCATGCGCCAGGCGACCACGGCGAGGGTGGCGAGCACGATGGCGGTGCCGACCATGATGAGGCGCAGGTCGAGCAGGGACAGCAGGATGAAACCGCCGGCGAAGGTGCCGATGAAGCTGCCGATCATGCCGGCCATGTTGATGGTGCCGGCCGAGGCGCCGACATGGGCGTCGTTGCTTTCGCGGCTGAGCAGGCGCACGCACACCGGCGACACGGCGCCGAGCAGGAACCCCGGCGCGGTGAACACCAGCAGGCAATACATCAGCGGCCCGCTGATGAGGCCGAGCCCGCCGAGCATGGCGGCGGCGAGCACGTTGAGCGCGGGGATGACGGCGACGGTGAGGGCGGCCAGGGCGAGCAGCCAGCCGAGCCGGGTGGAACCGACCCATTGATCGGCCCAGCGACCGCCGAAGTGGGCGCCGGCGCCCATGGCGATGAGCACGACGCCGATGATCGAGGTCCAGGTGTAGATGCTGTTGCCGTAGAGCGGCGAGAGGTAACGGGCGCCGCCGATTTCGACCACCATGACGGCGGCGCCGGCGAGGAAGCTGATCAGGGCCAGCAGCCAGCCGAACGCAGCCGAGGACGAGCGGCCGCGGCGGGGTGACGGCGCGGACCCGGGTGAGGCGGCGGGCGCCATGTCCCCTGCCCCGCCCCGACCGGCGGTCGCGGGCGGGCGGGGA
>SKLO01000666.1 GCA_007123195.1 Verrucomicrobiales bacterium
ACCACCCGCCGATGCCGGGTCCGGTGGGTCAAGGCACCGGCCGGCGGCGGCAGCGGATTGGATCAAACCAGACGGACCAGCGGCTCGCCCGTTTCACCGGTCGTGGCCGCCGGATGCAACGATCCTACCTCGGTGGCGCACAGGGTGCGGTGCTGCACCAGCGTCTGCATGACCTCGTCGACATGTTCCGCCGCCACGCACAGCAGCAGGCCGCCGGAGGTCTGGGCGTCGGCCAGCAACAGCCGCGCCGCCTCGGGGGCGTCTCCCGGGTCGACGTCCGGCGCCGCGGTGGCCCAGTTCTGGTGCGTGCCGCCGGGCACACAACCGGCGGCGATCAGATCCCACACCGCCGGCCCGAGCACCGGCAGCCCTTCCACCTCAAGCTCGGCGCGCACGCCGCTGGAGCGGCACAGCGAGATCAGATGGCCCAGCAGGCCGAAGCCGGTGACGTCGGTGCCACCGCAAACCAGGCCACGTGCCGCCAGCGGATGACCGATGGTGTTGAGGGTGGCCATCGATTCAATCGCCAGATCGACGATGTCCGCGGGGGCGGTGCCGCGCTTGACCCCGGTGGTGATGATGCCGGTCCCCAGTGGTTTGGTCAGGATCAGGCGGTCGCCGGCCCGGCCGCCGGCGTTGCTGATAATCTTGTCGGGGTGCACCAGGCCGGTCACGGAGAAGCCATACAGCGGCTCGGGGTTTTTCACCGAGTGACCGCCCACCAGCGCGCAACGGGCCTCGAGCACCTTGTCCGCGCCGCCGCGCAGGATGGTGTTGGCCATCTCCAGCGAGACCTCGTCGGGCAACCCCAGCAAGGCCATCGCCGTGATCGGCAGCCCGCCCATGGCATACACGTCCGACAGCGAGTTGGCGGCGGCGATCTGCCCGTAGAGATACGGGTCGTCGACGATCGGGGTGAAGAAGTCCACCGTCTGCACCAGCGCGCGCTCGTCGTCGAGCCGGTACACGCCGGCATCATCTGAACTGGCGGAGCCGATCAGCAGATTCGGATCGTCGAGAGTGGGTAATCCGCGCAGGACCTGCGCGAGCGCCTGTTGGCTGAGCTTGGAAGCTCACCCGGCGCAGGACGACAGGCTCGTGAGGCGGACGGGATCGGCGGCGTGGTCGGATTCGGACATGCCGACGTGTGGCCCACGGCAGTGCGGGATTCAAGTTGATTCGCTGCGTGCGCGAGGACTGGGGTGAGGCGGTGCGCCGGGGGGCGGCGGGGTGGATGGATGAAGCTGTCCAGCGGCAGCAGCCCGTAGGTTGAATTGGCGCAATTCGACCTGCTGTGCGTGGTGCGGGTGGGCGGGAGCCGGGACCACGCACTGGTTCCATCCGCAGGGGGTGAAAGCAGCCGTGAATGAAGAGGGCGCAGGGAACGGACGACCCGTCCCTCGATCGAAATGAGGACAATTCAATCTACGGTCGCTGCGTGCGCGAGGACCGGGTGAGGCGGTGCGCCGTGGGGCGGCGGGGTGGATGGATGAGGCTGTCCATCGGCGGCAGCCCCGTAGGTTGAATTGGCGCAATTCGACCGGCTGTGCGTGGTGCGGGTGGGTCGGTGCCTGGACCACGCACTGGTTTCATTCGCCGGGGGCGAAAGGAGCCGTGAAGGAAGCGGGCGCGGGGAACGAGCGACCCGCCCCCCGGTCGAATTGAGGGCAATTCAACCTACGGTCGTTGCGCTCGCGAGGACCGGGTGAGGCGGCGAAAGCAAGCTCCGGACGCTGGTGCAGCGGCCGTGCGTCAGGGCTGCCGCGCGGTTGGATGGCGCTTTCCATCGGCGAGCCTCTGTGCTGTGGTGCAAGCCGGACGGTGGCGCCCGCTCCGATCTATCCCTCTTCGCCGGCGGGCGGCGGGGCCGGCACCCGGGTGCGGGCGAGTTTATGATGGGCGCGGCTGAACTCGCCGGCGGCCATCGCTCCGATGATCGACAACTCGCCCCCGAGCAACAGTCCGGCGCAGACCTCCGCCAGCGCGCGGCTGCATCCCGCGCCATTCAGGCCGAGCAATGACAGGCAGGCCTGCTGGCTGGGCAGGCCGGTGCCACCGCCTACCGTGCCCAGCATGATGCCGGGCAGTGTCACCGCGGCGTAGAGCGAGCCGTCGTCGTTGCGGTCGAAGCGGGTGATGCCGACCGCCGACTCGGCCACGCAGGCGACGTCCTGGCCGGTGGCCAGATACAGCGCGGCCAGGCCGTTGGCGAAGTGACCCTGCACCCCCATGGTGCCGCTCAGCACCCCGCCCACGGCCGACATCTGCCAGTAGTCGCAAAGCCGGGCGGTATCGGTGTGAAGATAGCGCTGGACCACCTCGGCGGGCAGGCGGACGTCGGCGGTGACCTTCTTGCCGCGGACCTTGCCGAACGCGCGCGCGCTGGCCTTCTTGTCGCCGGAAACGTTGCCCTCGACAAACAGCCGCTGCGGCCGCACCGGACTGTGCTCGCGGATGTGCTGGCAGATGGCCTCGGTGGCGATGGTGACCATGTTCTGGCCGGAGGCGTCGGCGGTGCGGAAGTCGAAGTCGAGGTAGACGTGGTTGCCCTCGACGATCGGCGACATGTCGATCAACCTGCCGTGGCGGGTGGTGCCGGCGGCGATGTCCTGCAGGGCGGGGAATTGTTCCGTGATCCAGACCACGAAACGGGCGGCCTCGGCCAGGTTGGTGAAGGCCAGCGCGGGGGCGCGGTTGACCGATTCATACAACACCATCGCCGAACACCCCCCGACCGCCGACAGCAGCATGGCGCCGCGGTGGTAGGAGGCGACCATGGCGGCCTCGGTGGTGGCCAGCGGCACGTGGTAGTCGCCCTTGGCCGCCAGGCCGTTGATCCGCAGCGGCCCGACCACGCCCACCGGCACCCGCACCGCGCCGATGCAGTTCTCGATGTTGCCTTGATAGGATTCGATCTCCGCCAGGGTCACCGGATCGAGCAAGCGGTCGCGGATGTCGTCGCCGGCCGGCATTTTCTGCCAGAATTTGAGCGCGCGATCGGCGTTGACCTTGGCCGAGGTGGCAAGGCGTCGCGCCGGGGGGCTGCCGTCTGGCTGCAGCCGCTGCGCCAGTTCATCGAGTTCCCGCCCCTGGCGCAACTCGCGGATCTGGTCTTCGATGAGTCCGTGGCGACCTTTCATAGGGGAACAAGCGGGCGTTGGATGGGTGCGAGGGAGACGGCTCGGGCAGGCGTGGTGTGGCGTGAATTGGAGGGGTTGTGTCAGGATTCGCCGGCCGGGTCGGCGGCGTCGCCGGCTCCGGGTTGGGTTTCCTGCGCGATATCCTCGACGGTCTCGCGCCAGTCGCGCCACAGCCACCGCAGTGAGTCGGGCAGGATCGCGCCGCCGTGGCGGCCGTTGTGGGCGCCGTCGCCGGCCACCAGCTTGTGGTCGTAGTCGCGGAACGCCAGGGCCTTTTCCATCTGCAGGTTGGCCAGCCACCAGTGCCCGTGCTGGTTGTCGAGGTCGTTGCGCCCGGCTTGCAGGAACACCCGCAACGGGCGTTCATCGGCCTTGCGGATGAGGCCGGGATAGGTGTCGCCGCCGCGGATGTTGACGAAGCTGCCGATGTGCGACATGACCTTGCCGAACAGGTCGGGCCGTTCCCAGGCCGCGGTAAAGGCGCAGATGCCGCCGGAACTGATGCCGGCGATGGCGCGCATCCGCGGGTCGCTGTGGATCCGATAGGTTTTGCCGAGCTGATCGAGGATGCCAAGCTCGAGGAATCGGGCGTAGTCACCGGACAGGGTGTCGTATTCCACGCTGCGGTTGCTGCGCACCCCGTCGGGCACCGGCCAGCCCTGGCGGCCGGGCTCGATTTGATCGGTGAACCAGCCGGGATTGATCATCACCGCGATGGTGACCGGCATGTCGCCCTGGTGAATCAGGTTGTCAAACACCACCGGCACCCGGAAGTCGCCGTCCTCGCCGACATAGGTGTGACCGTCCTGGAACACCATCAGCGCCGCCGACGATTCGGCCGTTGGATCGTAGGCCGCGGGCACATACAGGTAATACTCTCGCAAGGTGTCGGGATACACCTCCTGATCGTGCCACTGATGGCGGCTGACCTCGCCCCGAGGAACATCGTCCTGACGCATCGAATCGGGCCCGTGCTCGAACACCGGCTCGGCGTTGGACTCATCGGCCGGCAGCGGGCATGGGGCGGCGACCGCCAGCGCCAGCAGCAGTCCGGTGGCCAGCATGGCGGGCCGGATGGCAGCATGGCCGCCGCGGTGGCCGGCCGGATGGACGGGGTGGCAGCGCGTGGCCGCGGGTGGGGTGGGGGTGATCGGACGTGGCATCGATCGGATCATGCGGGCGTTGAAGGCCGGGTTGCAAGCGGCAAATCGGCCCAAGTGCGGACGGTTCATTCCACAGCGGCATCGGTGCTGCCGGCAGGCGGCGGGTCGGGGTCGTCGGGTTCGACCAGGTCCGGCGGATCGACCCAGTGGCGCAGCCGGCTGTAGAGGTAGCCGGTCAGCAGCAGCACCACGGCGACCACGGCAAAGGCGATGATGCGCTCGATGACCTCGTGGATGTCGACCACGAACATGCGCACGACGCAGGCGGCAAAGCCGATCAACCCGGTCATCCGGTAGGCGCGCAGCCGCACCGCGAGACCCAGCAGCCACAGCAGGCCGGCGCTGGCGCCCCAGCAGATCGTGACCGCCTGATCGAACGGTCCGGGGGCATGAACCCAGGCGATGAAGGCCAGGCCCAGCGCCGCCAGCGCGTGAAACCAGGCCGACAATTTCCGGAATCGCTCGGCTGAAAGCTCGGCTGGCAGGGCGGATGAGGATGAGCCGGCTTGTCCTGCCGGGCGCAGCATGACGGCACCGGTGGCGGCCAGGGTGGCGGCCGTCAGCAGCACCGCCAACCAACCGTGGCCATGGACAGGGGACCCCAGCGCATGCATGGCCTCGGGCAAGGCCGCGATGCTGAACACCACCGTGACCACATCCAGACTGATCACCTCCAGGCTGGAGGCGCGCACCAGGCGGCGGCACAACGCCGCCGCCAGCGCGGCCAGCGCGAGGCCCAGCGACACCCAACCGGGCGCGAACAGGGTGACCGCAGCCAACCACCAGCCCGAACCCACGGCGATGGCTGCAAACCAGTCGTGCCCGTTGCGATCGACCCCGGCGTCGGACCGCGGGTGGCCGGGCCGCAGCCACGCCAGCAGGCGGGCCCGGGCGGCGGGCAACAGCAAGGGCAGCAGCAACGCTGCCACGGCAGCCACGCCGATTTCCACCGCCGACGCCTGCCCGCCTTGCCCAAACAACAAGGCGTGGGGCGCCTCGGCGAAGCCCTCGAACGCGTGAAACCCCGCGGTCAGCAGCACCGCCAATGGCGCGGCGGCGGCGGCCAGCCAGCGGCGGGGTCTCCCGAGCCGGCCGAGCGCCAGCCACAGCAGGGCCACCGCCACCGCGACCGCCAGTTGGCCGGCGGGATCGAAGTGCCAGCGGGCCAGCTGGGTG
>SKLO01000513.1 GCA_007123195.1 Verrucomicrobiales bacterium
CCTGGGGCAGCCGCTACCACGCCGGGCCGGTGCGCGAATGGACCGACACCTTCACCCGCGAACGCTCCTGGCGGCGGGTTCTGGGCCGGTCCTTTCTCGCCGATGAACGCGACACCCGCGACGACGGGCGCGCCAACGGCTATCCCATGTACGGTTATTTCTCCCTCGGGTTCCGGATTGCCCGCCCCGCGGGTGACCCGGAAGCGTAAATTGGAGATCAGAGACCGGACATCAGGGTCCGATGATGAACCACCTGCGGCTCCCGGGCGTCTCACCCGGCGAGCCGCCGCCGATGTCCTCCGGAACAGCAACCGATGGCACGCAGGCGCCCATATCCAGTCCGGCGATGTCCGTTTTCCTTCCAGGGTGAACCCTGACAGGCTCACTTTTTCAGGTTGGAACACCCTCGCACGGTCACCCGGCAGGCCGGTAGACCCGCGCCACCCGCCTTGAGATGCCTGTCAGGATCTCCCACGGGATCGTGCCGGCATGGCGCGCCAGTTCGGCCGCGTCGATCCGCGCCGCCCCCTCGCCGCCCAGCAGCACCGCCGGGTCGCCCGGCAACACCGGGCGCCCGACCGCGCCGACATCGACCATCACCTGGTCCATCGTCACCCGTCCCAGCAGCGGGCAGCGCACGCCATGGACCAATACCGTCGCGCCGTTGCCGGACAGGTGCCGCGGATAGCCGTCGCCATAACCGATGCCCAGGGTGGCCACCCGCGTCGGCCGGTCGGTGACCAGGGTGCGCCCGTAGCTGATGCCGTGCCCGGGCGGCAGCTCGCGCACCAGCGTCACCCGGGTGTGCCAGCTGAGCACCGGCCGCAGCCGACCGGCGTGGCGCGGCACCGGGGCCACCCCGTAGAGCATCAGGCCGGCGCGCGACAGGTTGCAGAAATCCGCCACCCGGTCGCCCATCGCCATGATGCCGGCGCTGTTGCACAGATGCACCTGCCGCACATCCGCCGCCGCCCTGACGCGCGCCGCCAGCCGCCGGAACCTCTGGGCCTGGTCGAGCGTGAACGCCTCGTCCTCGTCGGCCGACGGCAGGTGGCTGGCCACGCCCGCCAGCTGCAGGTTGCGGAGTTCCAGCAGCCGCGCCATCCACGCCTCACTCCAGTCCTTTTCCAGCAAACCAAGCCGGCCCATGCCGGTGTCGATGGCCAGGTGGACCGCCGCCGTTGTTCCCTGTGCCAGCGCCGCGGCGTCGAACGCCGCCGCCTCTTCGAGGTCGCTGACGATCACGTTGAACCCCTGCCCCACCGCCACGGCGCGTTCCTCGGGCAGGCACGCGCCCAGCACGAACACCGGTGACCCCGCGCCGGCCCGGCGCAGCGCCAGACCCTCGGCCACCCCGGCCACTCCAAAGCCGGCCACCGAAGGCTCGCCCTCCAGCGCCCGCGCCACCGCCTCCGCGCCGTGGCCGTAGCCGTTTGCCTTGACCACCGCCATCACCGGATGACCGGCCAGGTCCGCGGCCACCCGCGCGTTGTGCCGCAGCGCTCCGAGATCGATCTCCACCCAGCAGCGGGCATAATCCGGAACCGCCTGCCCGCGGGCGGACCCGGGGGACCCGCCGCCAACCGGCACGGTCGTAGCGGCGCCGGTGTTGGTCGGGCTTGTCTGCATCTTGTTCATTCCTCTTCCGGCAGCTCGGGCCAAACGGGCGTCAGGTCGCCTGCGCCGGTCTTCGCTCCAGCCCGCGTCCCAGCGCCGCCTCGATCTCGGCCGCGCGCCAGGCGTGGGCGCCATCGGCCAGCACCGGTTCGGCCCCGAGCCACAATACCTCCGGCACCGGCGGCAGTGGCACCCAGCTGCGACAGCCCCCGTAGCGCTTCTCGAACGGCAAGCACCACGGCTGCGGCAACCGGTGCACCCGCACGAACGCCGCGTGCAACGCCTCCTCCTCGCCCCAGGCAAAGCGCTGTTGCAAGGTCTCGTCGGTCCAGCCATGAAACGGCCGCAACCGTTCCACCACCGGCCACTCGGTGATTTCATCGATCCACTCCACCTCACACCAGCCTCCGATCACCACCTCATCGCGCTGCTCCG
Organism: Verrucomicrobiales bacterium; assembly: GCA_007123195.1. GTDB lineage: Bacteria > Verrucomicrobiota > Verrucomicrobiia > Verrucomicrobiales > SKLO01 > SKLO01. Next base: position 2,053 of record SKLO01000513.1, read on the forward strand.
GCGCCGTCCGGACCCCGGCCCGCGCCTCGTCCGGTGCCTCGAAACCCTCCGCCTGGGCATGGAAGAAGGTCGGGAACAACCAGAACGCGTGGTGTTCAAACCGAAACCCGCCACGTCCCTCGTGGATCCCCCCCTTGCGCAGGATCAGCGACTGCCGCCCGTCGAGCAGCGCGTCGCACACCAGCGACCACTCCTTGAAGGCCATCTGCGGGCCCGTTGGATCCATCTCGTCCACCGGTCAATAAAACCCCGGACGTGCGCCTGACCACCACTTTCTCGGCTCGCCGCACCGCATCTGATCCAGCTGCCGGCCTGTGCCCCCCCTCAGCACCCTGATGCATCGCCTTACCCCGGCCTCGCGGGCGCAACGCCCGTAGGTTGAATTGTCTTCAATTCGACCGGGGGGCGGGTCGTTCGTTCCCTGCGCCTGCTTCATTCTCGGATGCTTTCGCCCTCTGCGAATGGAACGCTGCTCGTGGTCCCGGCACCGGCGCGTTCGAAGCACCCACAGGAGGTCGAATTGCGCCAATTCAACCTACGGGGCTGCCGCCCATTGGCAGAGATCCTTCCTTCACAGGCTCTTTCGCCCCCTGCGAATGATCCGCTGCTGGAGCGCTCCTCGCTCTTCCGCGCGCACTTTCCACCATCGCGGGTCGGAGGCCCGCGCTACGGGACAGGGGCAGAGGCTCCGCTCTTGCGAAGGCGCAGGGTGACCAGCGCTCGCCCTCAAGCCGTCCCGCCGGCGGCGGGGCCGCCCGTCGGCAAAAATTTCTTCTGGCGCCCGCAAGAAAATCGGCTATCTTGAAGGCTGCTTTAGTTGGAGGTCGTAGCTCAGTTGGTAGAGCCCCAGATTGTGGTTCTGGTTGTCGCGGGTTCGAGCCCCGTCGACCTCCCCATCCTCCCTATCTTGCCGCTTGATGATTCGAGGGGCGAAAAAGGGACGGCTGGATCCCGCCAAACAGGGTTTGGGTCGGCGGCAGCGAGCGGGCGCAAGATCAGAGCTGATGCGTTACGCGCCCGCACCGTCAGACCACTCATTTGTTTCCGGGACCGGTCATCCGGGGGTTGGATTGATAGGCTGAGGCGGCGCAGCCCGTTTATAACGGGTTGCCACCGAAACCGGCCCGCACCGGCCGGGTTTTTGCACAGGTCCACGTGATCACGTCCATCGTGGGTCGGCCGCTTACTTGCTTATGGAGCCGCTCGAGTCCGTCATCGCCTACAAGTTCCGCAACTCGCTGCTGCTGGCGGAGGCCCTGTCCCACCCCAGCCTGGCCTACGAGACGCAGAAGCCCCAGCTTGACAATCAACGACTTGAGTTCCTCGGCGACGCCGTCGTCCAGATGGTGCTGACCCGCGAACTGTTCGACCGGTTCCCCGAGGGCGAGGAGGGGCTGCTGACCAAGATGCGCGCCCGCATGGTCTCGCGCGATGCCCTTGCCGAGCTGGCCAACCGGATCCCGCTCGGCCCCTACCTGATGATGGGCCGCGGCGAGGAGGCCAGCGGCGGTCGGATTCGCAACTCCAGTTTGTGCGATGCTTTCGAAGCGCTTGCCGGCGCCATTTACCTCGATGGCGGCCTCGAGGCCGCGCACCAGTTCATCCTGCGCTTCGCCAGCGAGCAGCTCGACGAACTCACCGCCGAACCCACCGAGTTCAACCCCAAGGGCCAGCTGCAGGAAATCCTCCAATCCGTCTCCAACGAGCCCCCCTGCTACGCCATCGTCCGGCAGGAAGGCCCGGATCACGCCAAGATGTTTGTCGCCCAGGTGACTTGGAAAAACCGCCCGCTCGCCGTGGGCGAAGGCCCGAGCAAGAAGATCGCCGAAATGGACGCGGCCCGGGCGGCGCTCGAATGCCAGGAGATCCGATCCCTCGCCGCCGCCGCGGCCCCACAGGAACAGCCTTCCTCCCCTCCCCCCGCCGGCACCCCGCCGGTCGGCCGCATGCGACTGGTGGCCTCGACCAGTTCCACCACCACCGGCGGGCTTCACCTGACCCGCCGGCAACGGCCCGATGCCGAGCCGAAAAAGGTAGCCGACCCAACTCCGAAAAAGGACAGCGACCGCGACCCCAAGGAGGCGCTGCGAGCCTCGGCCGGTCCTCCCTCGCCGAAAACCACCTCCCAGTGGCGCTGAGTCCGGCCCCTGCCTGGCCGGGCCATCGCCCGGCAAGTTTGGCTCACAAGGGGGGCACTGGTGCGATCCGCGTGCGCGTTGGGGTGGGCAGGGTGGTTTGGGTGGATCGGGGGCCGTTGCCGTCCGGAGCGGTAGCAGGGGTCGAAGCGGCGTCCCGTCGCTTGGTGAATGCGAGCAGGGCGCCCCTCCGGCACGCCAGAGGGCGGCGGGGGTTTGGGGGTGGTCCGATGGCACGGGGAGGGCACGATCCGGTTCGATCGGGACAGGGCCGCCGATGTGAACAACCCGGCGGGCAACCGGTCGAACGGGTTGCGCACAAGTTGTCCGGCCGGGGTTGTTCCCGGGAATCACCAGGTTGCCCGCCTGCTGTGCCCCTCCCGGAATGCCGATAACCCGCTGAACACCAGCACACCGCCGGGCCAATTGCAGTTGTTCACACAACTACTGTATCTAATTCATTTGGACCCCATCCCTAAGAATTATTAGAGATGCGAACAACCATGGTGCATGGGATGATCATGCACGGTCGATGGATGTTCTGGGTGGGCGCGATCGCCCTGTGGTTTTTCGCCTACCTGCAGCTGGATGACGCCGAATACCGGCCCGGCAACCCGGTGGTGCCGTGGATCCTGTTCTACGCACTGGCCGGGGTCTGCAGTGCGCTGGCCGCCATCCGGCGCCTGCCCGGCTGGCTGGCCACGGGCATGATCGGCGCCGCCCTCGCCTATCTGGCCCTCAGCATGCCGGGCGCCGTCCACATGCTGCGCGGCGATCACGACATCAGGATCGGGCAGGCCATGGAGTGGAGCGCCATGACCACCTTGGCGGATCATTCCTACGTGGAGGAATTCCGCGAAGCAGGGGGCGCCCTGGTGGTGCTGGTGATTCTGATTTGCGCCCGCATCTGGGGCCGGCACCCAGGTCGAAACCACCAGCCTTGAACCGTGCCATCGCCGGCTGATCATTGTTCAAAAGAGCACTTTTGCCGAGAAAATGCCGATTCCTGCTTCCCTGTCGCAGGTTTCAATGTAAGGTGCCACTCCGTCGCGGTTCCTAGAGCGCGACAACCCTCCACCGACCCCGACCTCCGAACTCGTAATCCCAGTTCAGCCATGAAAACACTGCCCCTTGTCATGTCCACCGCGGCGCTCTTGTCGCTGGCCGCCGCTCAGGTGTCCTGCACCAATCCCGGCGGCGCCCCGCCGCCCCCGCCGCCTGCCTCGCTGGCTCCGGGTTCCACCATGGAGCCTGCCGCCAAGAGTCCGGC
>SKLO01000077.1 GCA_007123195.1 Verrucomicrobiales bacterium
ATCTCCACGGTCGACTTCGCCCCGGACACCGAAACCATCGACTTCGGCTCCAGCTTCGGCAGCGGCTTCAGTGCCGGCGGGGCCGGTGCCACCATGGGCGGTGCCGGTGTGCCGTTTGCCATGAAAAGCCGCTGCAGCCGCCCCGAGCGGATCGAACTGCTGCAGCGACACGGCGGCACCGTGCAAGTGGAAAGCGCCGTGGAACGGTCGCTCGACTGGCTCCAGGCCCAGCAAAACGACGACGGCTCATGGGGCACCGCCAGGCCCGCCGCCATGACCGGGTTCGCCCTGCTGTGCTACCTCGGCCGCTGCGAAACCCCCGACTCCCCGAAATACGGCGACACCGTGATGAACGGCATCATGTATCTGGTGGAACTGGGCCTGCAGAACGACGGCATCTTCTCCAACGACCCCGCCGCCAACAACATGCCCTACCAGCACGGCATCGCCACCTACGCCCTCGGCGAGACCTACGCCATGGCCCGGATGGGCAACCGCCGCCTGCCCGGCGTGCGCGAGGCGTTCGAGCGCGGTGTTGAAATCATCATCGACGGCCAGAACCGCGACGGCGGCTGGGTTTACGGCTACACCGGCCAGGGCCACGGCGACACCTCGGTGACCGGCTGGCAGTATCAGGCGCTGCGTGCCGCGCAAACCACCCAATTGCAGTTCAGCGGCCTCAACCGCGCCATGCGCCGGACCAGGGAATACCTCGAAGGGGTTCAAGGCCCCCAGGGTGCCTTCGGTTACCGCGGCCGCGGCGACAAGCACAGCCTGGCCGGGCTCGGCGCCCTCGGTCTCCAGCTGCTGGGCCGTCCGAACGCCCGATCCACCCGCAACGCCATCGACTTCATCAGCCAACAGCCTGAGCTGAGCTGGGAGAACTTCGAGAACTACACCTGGTACTACAACACCCAGGCCATGTTCAACGCCGGCGGCGAGGCGTGGGAAAACTGGAACAAGCAAATGCTGCCGATCCTGCTGGAGAAGCAGAACGAAGACGGCAGCTGGCCCCGCGAGCCGCACGACTCGGTCGTCGCCTCAAACCGCGCCGGCGCCGACTGGCAAATCTACCTGACCACCATGAACACCCTCAATCTGGAGATCTACTACCGCTATTTGCCGGCTGCCAGCGACGTCGACGACTTCGACATCTTCGACCAGTGAATGATTGCACCGTTGCGGACCCGCCGATTACCTTGACCTTGCCGGACAGGCCCCGCCACCGACGATTGTCCAAGCCCCACCGATGAACACCGAGCTCGACACCCTGCGACAGGCCGTTGCCGAACAACCCGACGACTGGCCCGCCAGACGCGAGCTTGCGGCGTCCCTGTTCGCCGCCGGACAACGGATCGAAGCCGCCCAGAGACTGATCGAGACTCCGGTCACGCCGCCCACCGAGGAAGATCTCCAGTTCACCATTGAGCTGATCGGCAGGATCGACCCCGGCCAGGCCGAATCGTTCGCCGATCTGGTGCTGCAATCGGATCCGGCCAATCCGGCCACCCATGTCGGCCGCGCGTTCGCCGCCCTATGCCACGGCGACACCGCCAAGGCTTCCACCCACTACGCCACCGCGCGCGCCATCCAACCGGACTACGCCAGCCCGGCCCTCGAGGCCAAGCTGCAGCAAGCCGGATGGCATGACAGCCCGACCCGGGCGACGCCCCAGCCCGCCAGCCCGCCACCGGTCCGTCACGAACCGGTGGCTCTCGATCACCACCTCGCTGCCGTCATTGCCGCCGCGCTCAGTTCCACTCGGAGCGGGCACCTGACTCTGCCAGCCGCCCCCGTTTCTGCCGACGAGCATGCCGCCGTCGCCTCACCGGGCACCGTCAACGCCCTGCTCGGCAACGGCCAACAACCCGTCGCCACCCACCAAGCCGCCGCCGCCCCCCTCGATCTCGCGACCGCCAACCAGCATCCTGCCGCCGCCCCGTTCCTCACCTTGCCACCGGAAGCCCTCGGCAACCGCGCACAGGCCACTGCCGTTGCGACCGGCTCCCTACCCCTGGAAGCCACGGTCGTCCCTCCGGCCGGGGAACCCGCCACCCCCCTCAGCCCCGAGCAGGAAGCCGAACTGGAGGAAGCCAGACAGGAAGCCAAACTCGCCGCTGCCATCGCCCACAGCGCCCGCTCCACCCATTCCAAGGAAAAGACCACCGCCTTCACCGTGGCCGTGCTGGCCCACATCGCCATCCTGGTGTTGCTGGCCCTGGTCATCGTGGCGCCGGCCCTCATGCCGGCCCCCGAGATCGTCGCCGTCACCGCCCCGGTCACCTCCCAAACCGAACTCCAGAGCCGTCAGGTCGCTCCCGTCGTCCAGCGAACCCCGGCCGCCCCCTCGCGCCAAACCACCCAGATCCTCAATGCCGCCGGACCTTCCGACGTCTCCATCTCGTCGGTCGAGTTCACTCCGGACATCGACACCATCGACTTCGGCTCCAGCATCGGCAGCAGCTTCAGCGCCGGCGTCAGCGGCGCCGGAATCGGCGGCGCCGGGGTGCCGTTCGCCATGAAAAGCCGCTGCAGCCGCCCCGAGCGGGTGGAACTGCTGCAGCGACACGGCGGCACCGTTGAAGTCGAGATGGCCGTCGAACGCTCGCTCGAATGGCTGCAGCGAAACCAGAACTCCAACGGCTCATGGGGCAGTTCCCGTCCAGCCGCCATGACCGGGTTCGCCTTGCTCTGCTACCTCGGGCGCTGCGAAACCCCGGATTCCCCGAAATACGGGGACACCGTGATGAACGGCATCATGTATCTGGTGGAACTGGGCATGCAGAACGACGGCCTGTTCACCCACGACCCCGCCAATCGCCACTTCCCCTACGAACACGGCATCGCCACCTACGCCCTTGGCGAAACCTATGCCATGGCCCGCATGGGCAATCGCCGCCTGCCCGGCGTGCGCGAGGCCTTCCAGCGCGGGGTCGACATCATCCTCAAGGGCCAGAATCGCGACGGCGGCTGGGTCTACGGCTACACTCGCGAAGGCAACGGCGACACCTCGGTCACCGGCTGGCAATACCAGGCCCTTCGCGCCGCCCAAACCACCGGCCTGCAGTTCAGCAACCTCAACGGCCACATCCGCCGCACGCGCGAGTATCTGAACGACGTCCAGGGACCGCAAGGATCGTTCGGCTACCGCGGCCGAGGCGACAAGCCGTCGCTCGCCGGCCTCGGCGCGCTCGGTCTCCAGCTGATGGGCGCCGGCCACACCAGTTCGGCCGAGAAGGCCATCGAATTCATCAAGAACCGCCCCGCCATGACCTGGCAAACCTACGAACTCTACACCGCCTACTACAACACCCAGGCCGTGTTCAATGCCGGCGGCGAGGCCTGGCAGAAATGGAACCAGCAAATGCTGCCCATGCTGCTCGAACGGCAAAACGACGACGGCAGCTGGCCGCGTGAACCCCATGACTCGGTGGTCGCCTCCGGCCGCGCCGGCGCCGACTGGCAGATCTACCTGACCACCCTCAACACCCTCAACCTGGAAATCTACTACCGCTACCTGCCGGTCGCCTCCAGCCGCGAGTTCAACATTTTCGACCAGCGTTAGCCCGCGACCAGCCACGGCATCACCCGCCAGCCTCGCCGCGTTTGACCATCCGCCGGTTTCCAGCCACTGTGCGGCCATGACCACGCCCGCGTCCGCGCCCCCCTCCAGCCCCGCCCGGCAGCGCCGGTCGGCGCCATCCCTCTCCGCCGCCCTGCTCCTGGTCGGCCTCACGATCCCCGCCTGCGAGCCCGCACCCCCCGGCCCGGGAACCGATCCGGCCCCCGACCAGCCGGTCAGCTTTGCCAACGACATCCGTCCGTTGCTGCGCGAACTCTGCGTCAACTGCCATCACCAGGGGGCGCTGATGGGGAATCTCAACCTCGAGAACCGGCAGCTCGCCATGCGTCCACGCGAGGGCGCTCCGTTGTTGGTGCCCGGCGAGCCCGATCAAAGCCGCTTCTATCAGGTGCTGAACCTCCCCGCAGACGATCCCTCCGCCATGCCGCCCACCGGCCACCACATCGAGGACGGGGAACTGGCGCTGTTCCGTCGCTGGATCGAACAGGGTGCCCAATGGCCGGACGGCCCCGACGGCGCGGTGCCGCCTCTGGCCCCGATCACTGAAGACGTCAGCCCAGAGCCCGGTCCCGGCCCGGGCCTCTGATCGCCTCCGGTATCAGGCTCAGCCAAGCCAAGGTGCCCGCGCCCGGCGTCAACCGCCCTCCCCCCGGCACCGGCCTCGTGCGCGGCGACCGCTTCGAAACACGCGCCCATTTTATAATGGCGGGCCGAAGACCGGGCCTGCAACGTGGCGCCATGAACCACAGCTTTCAGCAAGGCCTCCCGCTGCGCCCGGCCCGCTTCAACCCGTCTTCACCCCCGGCGCCATGACCACACCACCAACATCACTGCCCCTGGCCTCCATCGCAGACGCCTGGTGGCTGGTCCTGATTCTGGCCGCCCTGCCCCTGCTGTGGCTGATCATCACCTACAACGGCCTGATCAGCTGCCGTAACCGCATGCGCCACGCCTCCAGCGGCATCGATGTCCAGCTGAAAAAACGCCACGACCTGATCCCCAACCTCGTGCAAACCGTGCGCGGCTTCATGCAGCACGAGCGCGAGGTGCTCGAACGCGTCACCCAACTGCGCACCGAGGCCCGCGAACGCCGGCTCGACGATCCCTCGCGCCTCGACGGCGAACGCGAGATCGGCTCCTGCCTCAGCCTCATCCGTGCCCGTGCCGAAGCCTACCCCGAACTCCGCTCCAGCGACCACTTCATCCTCCTCATGCGCACCCTCAACGAAATCGAGGAACAAATCTCCGCCAGCCGCCGCTCCTACAACGCCGCCGTCGAACACCTCAACAACATGGTCGAATCCTTCCCCTCCAACCTCGTCGCCGGATGGTTCGGATTCACCCTGGCCGATTTCTTTGAGGCGATCGAATCGGAACGCGCCGCCCCGAACGTCGCCACCGGCCTCGGCACCTGACCGCCCTCCAGGCCCTGACATCCGCCCAAGCCGGGCACCGCCATGAACGCATCGCCATGAGCACCGCCATCGACCAGGTCATCCAGCAGGTGCGCACCGAACTGGCGCCGCTCGAGCCCCAGCGCGAGCAGATCCTCGCCGCCAACCGCCGCGACTACCTGATCGCCACCCTCGGCGCCGGGGGCGGCCTGCTGCTGGCCTTCATCGTCATGACCGCCGGCGCCCGCAACCCCGCCCCCGGCTTCATCCTCGGCGCGGTCGGCTTCATCACCGCCATCATTTTCTTCATCCGCGCCCACAGCCGCGCCTCCGGTTTTCGCCAGCAGATCAAACTGCTGCTCGTGCGCCGCCTGCTCGACGCCATCCAGCCCGGCCTCCACTACGACCCCGCCGCCGGCATCCCGCTGCCCGTGTTCACCGCCGCACGCCTGTTTTCCCACAGCGCCGACCGCTACCA
>SKLO01000231.1 GCA_007123195.1 Verrucomicrobiales bacterium
ACTGCATTCGTCATCATCAACCGGCACGCCCGGCGTGCTGCGCTGGTCCCGCTGCATGCCTTGGCTATCCGCGCCCGTCGGCCGGTCAGCCGGGATTCTCGGGAATGTTTCTTTTGTGCTGATGCCGACGGGTCGCGCGAAGCTGGCATCGACCCTGCTGTCTCCCGTGGTTGTGGCCCCGGTGTCGGCTTGAACCCGGGGCGCGCCGGCCTATGCTTCGGTCAGCCGGTGAAGGCCGGGCGCCGCGCGCTCGGGTTCCACCGGCGCCGCGTCATGGATGGCATCACAAGACCTGGCATGAACTGTTCGCCCGTGCCGTGCCGCCCTGATTACATTGTGACCGCCCCAGTTGTCGATCCCGAGGAGTTGATGCCGCTGCTGCGGACCCTGTATGGAGCCGACGCCGACGGGCCGGCGCTCGACCTGGCGGACCTGGCGCATTCATGGGCCGGACGCCTGGCCGGGTTTCGCCCGCCACCGTGGGACCAGCGCGATGCCATCCTGATCACCTACGCTGACAGCGTGCTGGCGCCCGGGCGCAAGCCGCTGCGGGCGCTGGGTGAATTTCTCGACCGCCAGCTCGGCGGGTCCATCACCGGCGTTCACCTGCTGCCGTTTTTTCCCTACAGCAGCGACGACGGGTTCTCGGTGGTCGATTACCACCGTCTACGGGACGAACTCGGCGACTGGAACGATGTCGCGGAATTGGCGCGCCGCCGTCGCCTGGCCTTCGACGTGGTGCTCAACCACGCCTCCGCCAGTTGTCCGTGGATCGAGGCCGATCTCGCCGGGCATCCGGACTTCGAGCGCTTCGCCCTCCGGGTTGATCCCGGCTGGGACCTGTCGCGGGTCGTGCGCCCGCGCACCAGTCCGCTGGTCCATGAGTTCGATTCAGCGTCCGGTCCGGTCACCCTGTGGACCACCTTCAGCCGTGACCAGATCGATCTGGACTACCGCAACCCGAGGGTGCTGCGAACGATGGCGGAGCTGGTGTTTCAATACATCGCCCGCGGCGCTTCGGTGTTGCGCCTCGACGCCTTGCCTTATTTGTGGAAACAATCCGGCACCCGTTGTGTCCACCTGCCGGGCACCCATGCGGTGTTGCAACTGCTGCGCCTGCTGGTGGACCGGGTGGCTCCGGGTGTGCGGCTGCTGGCCGAGACCAACGCCCCGTTCACCGACAACCTGACCTACTGGGGCGCGCGCGGCGAGGGCGCCCACTGGATCTATGATTTCAGCGTCGGCCCGCTGGTGCTGCACGCGCTGGCCACCGGCGACAGCGGTCCGCTGGCGGAATGGGCCGGGGCCTGGGCCGTGCCCGGCGACGGCTCGAGCAACGCCATGTTGCACGTCACCGCCACCCACGACGGCATCGGTGTGCGACCGACCGAGGGGCTGCTGCCGCCTGCGGCGGTGGCCGCGCTGGCCGAGGCCACCCGGGCCAGGGGCTGCCATATCGGCGCCCGCACGGAGCCGGACGGCAGCGAGGTCCCCTACGAGTTGAACATCAGCTGGTGGGACGCCGTGACCGCGATCGAAGGGGAGGGGGGCCATGGCGCCGGCGCGTTGCGCCGGTTCATCACCAGCCAGGCAATCGCCCTCGCACTCAGGGGCGTGCCCGGAATCTACATCCACAGCCTGTTCGGCAGCCGCAGCGATTTCGATTTCTGGCAGGCCACCGGCCATCCGCGCAGTGTCAACCGAACCCGCCTGGCGTTGCCGGAGGTCGATCGCTGGCTGGCGGATCCGGGCTGTCATCAAGCGCAGGTGTTCACCGCCATGCGCCACCTGCTGCAGCAACGCAAGGGCCAACCGGCGCTCGATCCGCGGGCCGGGCAGCAGGTGACCGCGCCGGGCCGGGGCTGGCTGTTGATCCGGCGAACACCGGCCGCTGGTGCTGCGACCGGAGAATTGCTCGGCTTGACGAATTTCCTCGACCACGGACGAATGGCGCCGACGCTGCCGACAGCGGCTGCAGGCGCGAATGAAGCGGGCGGCTGGTTCGACCTGATCGCGCTCGAACCCTTCTCCGGCCCGGGTTCGATTCCGTTTGCCCCGTGGCAGACCCGCTGGTTGGTCCGGCCGGACTCCGCCAGCGGGCCGCCAGGTTTGGCATGACCCTTGGCGGAGGCCCCGTCGTAATTCAAGCCAAGCCGACTTGCCACCGGGGCTGTCATGGCGGAACAAGCAGGGATGAGCGAACCAACCAAAGATCCGAGCAATCCCGGTGACCGCGAACTTGAGGAGTTCAAGGAACTGCCGGAAGAGACCAAGAAGCTGATGAAGCTCAAGGAGGATGCGCAGCGAAGCTCCGGCGAGGAGAAACTGGACGCGCAGGAGGAGATTGACAAGGAAAGCTGAAGAACCCGGCCGGTCCTCCGCCAGCCGTATGGTCCCGCGTGTGAGTCAACCTCCTATACCTCCACCGCCGTGAGCCGCAGCAACGATCCTCCCATCCTCGAGTGGACCCGGGAGGGGGATTGCCCGGTGCTGGTGGTCAGCGGCACCTGGAACCGCACCGGGCCGGTCTGCGAAATCCGCGGCGAAGCACCGGACCAACCACCCGCGCGCTATCGCTGCGACGACCTTGGTGAATTCGACTCGACCCTGCCGGCGACGATGCTGGCGTTGATCAGGCAGACCACCGGTGGCGCGGCCGCCGGCCGCCCCAAGCCAGAATCAAAGTCCAAGCCTGACCCGGACGAAGACGCCGCCGGGGTCACGCTGGACGGTCTGCCGGATGATCTGCGCGGCCTGATGGAACTGGCCCTCGGCGTAGCGGAACGCAGCGACGCGAAGAGCCCCGTCGCCCGCCGTCGGTCGCTCGGCCAGTTTCTGGGCCAGACCAGCCAGCGGGTCGGCGCAGCGCTGCTCGGGGTGATCGAGTTCGTCGGCCTGTCGGTGCAGTCGCTCGGCCGGTTGCTGGTCGGGCGCGCCCGCTTCCGCCGTGCCGACCTGTGGCTGACCATCCAGGAGTGCGGCGTTCAGGCGCTGCCGATCGTCAGCCTCATCAGTTTCCTCATCGGCGTGATCCTGGCCTTCGTCGGCGGTTATCAACTGGCCGGCTTCGGCGCCGAGATCTTCGTCGCCGATCTGGTGGGCATCGCCATGGTCCGCGAGATGGGGGTGGTGATGACCGGCATCATCATGAGCGGTCGCACCGGCGCCGCGTTCGCCGCCCACATCGGCAGCATGAAGGCCAACGAGGAGATTGACGCCCTGCGCACGTTCGGCCTCAACCCGTTCGACTTCCTGGTCCTGCCGCGGCTGCTGGCGCTGGTGCTGATGATGCCGCTGCTGACTGTCTACGCCAACCTCGTCGGCATCCTCGGCGGCATGCTGGTCGGCGTCGCCAGCGGCATCCCGGCGGTGCTCTACTGGCAACAGACCCTGACCGCCATCGACCTCACCACCGCCTCGCTCGGGGTCTTCAAATCGGTGTTCTTCGGCGCCGCCATCGCCATCTGCGGCTGCATGCAGGGCATGAAGGCCGCCTCGTCCTCGGCTGGCGTCGGCCAGGCCACCACCCGCGCCGTGGTGGCTTCCATCACCATGGTGATCGTGCTCGACTCGGCGTTCGCCGCGATTTTCACCGTGCTCGACATCTGAACCGAACCGCGTTGCCCGCCGACAGGCCATGACCCGCCCCTCCGCCACTCCTGACAAAACCAAATCCCGCCCCGCCGGCACCGCGGCCCCGGCGCGCATCTCCGTGCGCGGCCTGACCATGGCCTACGGCTCGTTCGTGGTCATGAAGGACCTCGAATTCGACATCGCGGAGCGCGACATCTTTGTCATCATGGGCGGCAGCGGCTGCGGCAAGAGCACCCTGCTGCGCCACCTCATCGGTCTGCACGAACCGGCCGCAGGCGAGGTTTTTTTCGATGGCGAGAACTTCACCGCCACCCCGCCTGACCGGCGCGAGAAGTTCATCCGCCGCTTTGGAGTCATGTATCAATCAGGCGCGCTGTGGTCGTCGCTGACGCTGGCGGAGAACGTCGGCCTGCCGCTGGAGGAATTCACCACGCTCAACGCCCGCCAGCGGCGCGAACTGGTCAACTACAAGCTGGCCTTGGTCGGCCTGTCGGGCTACGAGGATTATTATCCGAGCCAGGTATCCGGCGGCATGAACAAGCGCGCCGGCATCGCCCGGGCGATGGCGATGGACCCGGACATCCTGTTCCTTGATGAGCCCGGTGCCGGGCTTGATCCGCTCAGCTCGCGCCGGCTCGACGACCTGATCCTGCGGTTGCGCGACAGCCTCGGCTCGACCGTGGTCATCGTCACCCACGAGCTGGCCAGCATCTTCGCCATCGCCACCAACGCCGTGTTTCTCGACACCGACACCCGCCGTCAGGGCGCGGTCGGTCCGCCGGACGAACTGCGCCAGCGGGCCGACAACCCGGCGGTCCGGCTGTTCCTCAACCGCGGCGAGGAGGTGCCGTCGGACTAACGCCGGGGAGCCCGCGGACCGGCCGGTTGGAATTCCACCATGCCCGTTGCCATCCACCCCTGCTGCTGTCACTGTTCTACACCATGAGCCAACAAGCCAGTGCCACCCTGATCGGCGGCTTCACCCTTGCCGGCCTCACCATCACCGCGGTGGCGGTGGTGCTGTTCGGTGCCGGCAAGTGGTTCGAGTCCAGCCACCATGTGGTGCTTTACTTCGAGCGCAGCGCCCACGGACTCCAGGTCGGCTCCGACGCCCGCTTCGGCGGCGTGCTGATCGGTCGCGTCAAATCGATCAGCGTGCTGGTTGATCGCGAGGAAAACCGCAAGATCATCCCGGTGGTGGTGGAACTTGGCGAGTCCGAGCTGCGGGCGATCGGTGTGGCGTCCGGGGCGTTGATCGACTTCAGCACCGTGGAAGGGGTACAGGCGGCGGTCGATCAGGGATTGCGCGCGCGCATGGTCCAGCAGAGCCTCCTGACCGGCCTCTTGTATGTGGAGTTCGACATGGTGCCCGACAGCCAGGGCTTCACCTTCAAGGCCGGCGGCGAACTCGGCGAACTGCCGTCGGTGCCCACCATCGGCACCGAGGTCGACGAGTTGATCTCCGGCATCGGCGAAGGGCTCAAGACGTTCAACGAGATGGACCTCGAGGGGTTGCTTGGCGACCTGCGCGACACCATCGTCACCGTGCGCGAACAGGTCGAGGCGATCGCCACCGACGAGATCAGCGGCAACCTGGTCAGCATCACCGAGGACCTGAAAACCTTTCTCGGCGGCGACAAGCTGCCCGACACCCTGGCCAAGCTGGAGGAGACGCTGGAAGAATTCCGTGCCCTGGCCGGATCGGCCCGCGAGGGCATGGAACCGGTGATGGAGGACCTTGCCGAGGCCATGAAATCCGCCAGCCGCAGCTTGGAGGAATTCGAGCAGGCCTCCGCCGCCCTCGCCGAGATGGCCAATCCGCGCGCGCCGGTGCTGATGCGGTTCCAGAATGTG
>SKLO01000018.1 GCA_007123195.1 Verrucomicrobiales bacterium
CCCGTCGCGCCAGCCCCGGTTCCGCGCTTGAAATTCGCCGGACTTCCGGCAAGGTGACGCATGAATGCTTCCCGCCTCGGCACCTGCCTGTCGGTCGTCGGTCTCGCGCTGGGATTGGCCGCCTGCAGCGCCACTCCTCCACCGGCTCCGGTCAAACCCTACAACCCGGTCGCCTACGCCCCCACCAACCCCGATAACGTCCGGGTCAAGGTGTCATTGCAGAACCGCGCCGTCTACGTGATGGAGGGTGACGAACCTCTGATGGTCACCGCCGTGGCGATCGGCCGGCCCGGCAAGGAAACCCCGACCACCGCCAACGGCCGGGTGACCGTGAAAGAGCATCGCAAGCGCTCGGGTACCTACGGCTTCTGGGTCCGCGGCTCGGAAGTCATCCCCGGCGAGCGCACCAAGCCGCCCGGCGGTTCGGGCTGGCGCTACCAGGGCCACCCGATGCAGTGGTGGGTGCAGTGGCGGCCGGCCTACGGCTTTCACGAGGGCGCCTGGCCGACCGGCCACGACCGCCGCTCCGCCGGCTGCATCCGTCTGCACCGCAATGCCGCACCCAAGTTCTACGCCCTGGTCAGGGTCGGCACCCCGGTCAGCATCCTGCAGACCCAACCGGAAGATCTGACCATCGGCCGCGACATCGAGCGGCCATCCGACTACAATCCGCACGACCCGCACTACAACCCTGCGCGCCAGGTGACCAATGCGGTGTTCGACGACATCAATCCCCGGACCTTGCTCGTGCAGCGGCCCCGCACAGGCGTGGGCTCGGACGCCGTCGCCGACACGGCCGGGAGGGATCCGCGGGTGAGCCTCGCCAGGTGAGCGGACACGCCGCCCCCGCCGGGCGTCGGAGCCCTGCCGGCCCTCGGGCCCCGGCCGGGGACATGAGGCCCGGCCCACAAAGGCACCGCTGCCGCTGCCCCGGCTCACGATGCTATGGACTGCCCGGCAGCCTGGTGGGATCCGCTCCCTGACTCAAGCTCCCGGCTCCAGGATCACCCGTCCCTTCCGCCTCATCCTATACAAAATGTCAGACATATTGTCGGAATTGTACTTTCCGGCGGGATCCCTGCCCGGACGGGAGGGGCGGCGTGACGGTGGGCGGCAGTCGGCGGCAGCCTCGTAGGTTGAATTGGCGCCATTCGACCTGCTGTGGGTGGTGCATCCCTCATCCCTCGGCCTCAAGCACACAGCCCACGGTCGGGTTCCATCCGCGAAGGGTGAAAGCGGTGGCGAACGAGGCAGGCGCGAGTCACGGGATACTCCGGGCCCATCTCAGTCACCGCGCCGCGCCGGAGCCTTCGGCCGGGGGCAGCGGCGGCACGCCTTGCCGCACCGACGTCACCCAGGCCGCGGCGCAGCGGTGAACGACGCCGCTGACGTCTCCCAGCGGGGTGGCAAACGGCGGCGTGAACCAGGGAAAAGCGCCGATCAGGTCGTGCGTCACCAGAATCTGACCGTCGGTGCCGGCCCCGGACCCGATGCCGATGGTGGGGATTTCCAGGGCCGCTGAAATCTCGGTCGCCACCGGGTGCACGATGGCTTCCAGCACCACCGCCAGCGCGTCATATCGCTGCAACACCAGCGCGTCCGCCAGCAGCGCCGCTGCCTGGGTCTCGTCCCGACCCTTGCGCTTGTAGCCGCCCTCCCGGAGCACCTGCTGCGGCAGCATGCCAATGTGGCCGACCAGCGGGATGCCCGCCGCTGCCAGCGCCCGCAGTTGCGGTTCCACCGCGGTGCCGCCCTCCAGCTTGACCGCCCCGGCCCCCGCCTCCAGCAGCTGCCTCGCGTTGACCACCGCCGCGTCGGGATCGTCATAGGCGCCGCAGGGAAGGTCGGCCACCACCAGTGCCCGCCGGGCGCCGCGGGCCACCGCCCCGGTGTGGCGGACCATGTCGCCCATCGTCACATGGGTGGTGTCCGGGTAACCGAGCACCACCATGCCCAGTGAGTCACCGACCAGCAGGATGTCCACGCCGGCCTCGTCCAGCAGCCGCGCGGTCGGGTAGTCGTAGGCGGTCAACGCAGCCGGCCGCGGGCCGTGCAACTTGCGCCGACGCCAATAGCCGACTTCGGCCGGCAGCGGTGTCATTTGGTCCTCGTCGCCTGAACCCGTCATCGCTCAACGGTCGTCGTTCACATCGTTCCGTGGCGCCACTGGCGCGCGCGGCTGGCGCCGGCGCCAAGCCCCAAGAGCGGCTCAGCGCAACGGAATGGCGACTCCCGGCTGCGGCCCGATCACCTCGGTGTTGGGCATCTCGCGCGCCAGCCGCTCGCGGAACCACTCCTGCGCCGCCAGATCACCGTGGACCAGGATGATCTTCTTCGGCTGCAACCGCTTGGCGTAGTCGCACAGCGACTCCCGGTCGGCGTGGCCGCTGAAATCGAACGTCTCCACCCGGCTGTTGAGCTGCACCTGGGGTCGCTCGGAGTTGAGCTGGACCATGTCGCCCGGCTGGCCGTTGCGGATCTGGTAGGCCGGCGACTCGGGGTCGGCGTAGCCCACGAAACAGACCGAGTTCTTCGGGTTCTGCAGGAACTTGAAGGCGAACTCGTTGGACACCGTGCGCTCGGTCATCATGCCCGAGGACAGGGCGTAGATGGCGCCCGGATGATACTGGATCTCGGCCCGCTTGCGCCGCGCGGACACCTTCAGGTCCATTTGCTTGAGCAGCTCGAACCCGGCGTGCTGGCGGCGGATGCGGTGGGCGAACCGGTCGTAAATCGTCGTCATCTTGGTGCTCAGCCCGCCGATGCTGATCGGCGCCTTGGGAATCGCGCCGGAGGTCTTCAGCAGGTGCAGCATCATCAGCAGTTCCTGGGTCTTGCCGATGGCAAACACCGGGATCAGCACCGAACCGCCGCCGGCAATGGTCTCGGCGATCACCTGGCCGAGCCGCTCGGTCTCGCTGGCGCGGTTGTAACCGGGGTCGCGCGGGTGATGGCCCCGGGTGGTCTCCATCACCAGCACGTCCACCTGCTCCTCGGGGAACAGCGCCCCGCGCTGGATCGTGGCGTCCTCGAAGTTGACGTCGCCGGTGTAAAACACCCGGGTGTCATGGTCCTCGATCATGATGCCGGCCGAACCCATGTTGTGGCCGGCATCGAAAAACTGGGCGCTGACCCCGTTGTCACCAATGTGGACCGGGCGATTGAAGCTGGCGAAGTTCCACTTCCCGAACCGGTCCTCCTGCTCCTTGTGGGTGAACAGGGGATAGTCGCTGATGCCGTGCTCCTCGCGCTTGCTGGACATAACGTTGACCGAGTTGTGCAGCAGGGCGTCGGCCAGCATGCCGCAGGGCTCGGTCAGATACACCGGCGCCTCGGGATGATGACGCTGGAATACCGGTAGCGTGCCGACGTGGTCGAGGTGGGCGTGCGACACCAGCATGGCGTCGACCGCCTGGCCCTCAATGGATTTCCAGTCGGGCACCGCGTCCAGCCCCTCGGCCTTGGGATGCATGCCGGAGTCCAGCACCACGCGGGTGTGGTCGAAGTCGATCAGGTAGCTGTTGGCGCCGATTTCGCGGTCGCGGGTGAATGTTCGAAAGATCATGGATGTAGTTGTGAATGTGGATGGAAATTCCGGCGACAGGCCGGTGGAACCGGCCTCGGGCCGGTTCAGGGTTGTTGGAAATGGAAACGACCCGCGGCGGCCTGACGGGCAGGCGGGTTTCGGAAGCAATCATCATGCGGCCGACCGCTCCGGCGCCGGGCCGTTCGCCTGCCGGACCGGAAAGCCGGTTCGCCCGCCGGTCCCGGCTGGTGGACCGGTCGCTCTCTCGACCCCCGCGGCGGAGGCCTTGGCCCCGGCCGGTTCGCGGGTTCGCGGGCGGGAGAGACCATAGCACAGAACCGTCTGCGGTGAGCGGGTTTCTGGCTGGCATCGACCGGTGGACGGGCCCTTGGCGCGGCCTCCGTTGATTCGTCGGCGCGGGCCGCAACGCGACCTGC
The DNA here is from genome assembly GCA_007123195.1 of Verrucomicrobiales bacterium. Lineage (GTDB taxonomy): Bacteria > Verrucomicrobiota > Verrucomicrobiia > Verrucomicrobiales > SKLO01 > SKLO01. The sequence continues at coordinate 3,964 of SKLO01000018.1, forward strand.
GGCTTGAGGGCATCATCAAACACGGCCAAAGCAGACAAAAAAGAGGCGTCCCTGTCGGAACAACTTCAGGAAAAAACCCCCTTAAACCTGAAGTGAACGGGTCCGACAGGAACGCCTCGCGCTGTTACCATCGTGCCTTCCGCGGGGGATGCAAGTTAAAAGTGCAATTTTTTCCTCCAGGCCGGTCGATTCTGCATAAGACGCTGACGAAGAGCCGGTTGTGATGTTTCCAGCTGTCCGCGGCGGGCGGGCACGAAAAAGGCGCCATTGCCGGGACGACCTGAGGAAAAAACCCCCTTAAACCTCAGGTGAACGGGTCCGGCAAGGGCACCTGCGAACAACATATCGCTGATCGCCAACTGTGCAACGGAAAAAATGGGGAAGAATGACGATTTAACTGATCGATCCCGATAATGCGTCATTTCCGCTGTCTTTCGGCATCAAAATCAGTAATGAAAACGGACTTTATCCGATCAATCCGTCGCACTCTCAGAACCGAAGGTGGTGCGCCCGCGATGGCCGCTGGGGCGGGTCAATTCTCATCGCGATGGTGATTGCAGGATTCTCGACCGGTCCGGATCCCGCCGCGCCAGGCCCCCTGTCCACAGAGACCTCCTGACCTGGTGGATGTTCGATCACGTTCGCTGGGAGGCTCTCAAACCTGAATCGTAAATCGGAGTTCAGGTCCTGTTGACGAGTCACTTGGCCATCCTCTGACAACCGCGGTCCGTGGCTTCCATTTGGCCGCTGGATTTCCCGGGGATGGTGCGCCGCTGGCGCAGGCGGGTCATCCAGCACAGTGTGGTGGCCGATGATGATTTCCAGGCCACCTGGTGTTGGGAGTCTGGAGTCGGCAGCCCCTTGAGTGACCAGCCAGCGGGCGAGCGCCGAGGGGCGAGGGAACGACAGAGGGGTAAAACGACAAAGCGCCCCTGCCGGAACGACTTCAGGAAAAAACCCCCTTAAACCTGAAGTGAATGGGTCCGACAGGGACGCCTTGTGCCGCTATCATCGCTCAACCCGCACGGGCTGCAAGTGCTTTTTTGAGCTTCAGCGATTTTTTTGGGTGCCGCCCTCAATCGTCCAACCCCCTGCGCACCTCGATGATCGCGTCGAGCATCACCTCGGCCTCCTCCCGAACCTCCGGATTCAGGCTGGCGGCGGCCCGATTGTAGCGCCGATACAGCTTCGCCAACTGCTGCCGCACCTCGTCCGGCCCCATGTCCGGTCGGATGCCGCAGAGCCCGGCCGCCGTTTTCGTGGCGCCGCGCCGACCGGGCGCAGCCGCCGGCGACGCGTGGGGGGAAAAGCTCCGGCCGGGGTCGCCCGCCTCGTTCAAGGGTTCAGGGCCGCGCGGCCGTCGGAACTTCGATAACAGTCGTTTCAGCATGACAAAAGGCGTGCGGTTGGTCCGGTGGCGCGATCGCGGTTCATTCGATCGGCAGCTCCCGAAGATACGAGCCGCGGA